>JALZBN010000059.1 GCA_030947365.1 Actinomycetota bacterium | reverse complement strand
CGAGGCGTACTCCACTGACATCGAGAAGGCGGCGACGACCGGGCCGGTGACGGCGCGGCTCACGGTGCCGCGCACGACGCGAGCCCTCGCGTTGCTCTCGGTCGCACTCGCCGACGGGGGTGTCTCGGTCTGGGACGCCAAGTACGCCTACTGGAACCCACGCCCGGAAGCTGCCATCGCCGATCTCCGGCTGGCGACGAGCTGGAAACCCATCGTGCCCACGCCGGTGTCGCCCGGCTATCCCTCGATCGGTGCCGGTTACGCCGGCGCCGCAGAGGCGGTGATGAACTATCTGCTCCCGGGCAACTCAGCCGCCTTCGGCGCGCGCGCCGAGGAGCAGACCATGGCACCGCTCTTCGGCGGCATCGACTGGCGTTACGACAGCGTCAGCCGCGACAGCGGGAATCAGGTCGGCAACCTGGTGGTGGAGCGGGCAAAGACCGACGGTGCCGGCGCGTGAGCACTGGCGGTGGCGTCACTCCCACTTGAACGTGGCCGCGGCGAGTACAGGCGCCACGGCAGCCCACAGGAGAAGCACTATCCATGCGTGCGCCGGCACCTGCGCGCCGGCGCCGAACGCGCCGTGGAGGGCGTCGGAGAGGGCCGCGGCAGGAAGCGCCTTTGCCACCGTACGCAGCCCGGAGGGGAGCTGGGTCAGAGGAATGACCATGCCACCGAGAAGGAGAAGGACGAGGTAGAAGCCATTGGCGGCCGCGAGCACGGTCTCGCCCCGCAGCGTCCCGGCCATGAACAAACCGAGGCCAGCGAAGCCGACAGTCGCCACGAGCATGGCTGCGACTGCTGCCACCGCGGCGGTGCCCTGGGGGTCCCATCCCAGAACAAGGGCGACGGCCACGAGAACGGTCACTTGAACGAGCTCCACCGCCAGAACGGCGATGGTCTTTGCAGTGAGAAGCGCGGGGCGACCGAGCGGTGTCGACCCCAGGCGTTTGAGCACGCCGTACTGACGCTCGAAGCCGGTGGCGATGCCGAGGCCCACCATCGCCGTCGACATGACCGCCAACGCGAGTACGCCCGGCGCGAGGAAGTCGACCGAGGTGCCGTGGCCCATCGGGATCACGTCGACACTGGAGAAGAACACCAGCAGCAGCACGGGGATGCCGAGAGCCAACAGCACTGACTCGCCCCTGCGAAGCGTCAACAAAAGCTCCACCTTGGCCTGGGCCACAACTCGCCCTAGCGTCATTCGTCCTGGCGTCATTCGTCCTGGCGTCGTTCGTCCTGGCGTCATTCGCTCCTCTCCGTGAGCCGGAGGAACACGTCCTCGAGACTCTGACGACCGGCTCGCAGATCGGCAAGGGGCAGGTCGTGCTCGGCCAGCCAGGCGGTGAGGGCCGCAATCACCGCAGGCTCGGCCCGCGCTGCCACCCGGTACTCGCCTCGAGCGACCGACTCGACCGGCGCGCCGAGCCGCGCCGCCAGCGCCGCTACGTCGATCCCGGCGGGGGCGCCGAAGGAGATCTGGCTGCCAGCCTCGCTTCGCATCAGCTCGGAGAGGGTGCCACTCGCCAGCAACCGGCCATGGTCCACGATGGCGACCCTGTCGGCCGTGCGCTCGGCTTCGTCGAGTTCGTGGGTCGCGACGATCACGCACGTGCCACGCTCGGCCAGCTCCCGGACGATGCCGCGGACGACCTGGCGCCCGCTCACGTCGACGCCGGCAGTGGGCTCGTCGAGGAAGGCGACCTCGGGCCGGCCGACGAGCGCCAGAGCCAACGACAAACGTTGCTGCTCGCCACCCGACAGCCTTCGCCACGGTGTGGCCCGCGCCGATTCAAGCCCCACCCGCTCAAGCAGCTCGTCGGGGTCGAGAGGATTGGCATAGAAGGCAGCAAACAGCCGTAAAACCTCGGGAGGCTTGATTCCGGGGTACACCCCGCCCCGCTGAAGCATCACGCCGATGCGCTCGGTGAGACGGCGATGGTCAGCCATCGGGTCGAGCCCCAGCACTCGGACGCTGCCGGAGGTCGGCGCCCGGTAGCCCTCCAGTATTTCGATCGTGGTCGTCTTCCCGGCGCCGTTGGGCCCGAGCAGGGCAACGACCTCGCCACACTCGGCGCTCAGAGTGAGGCGGTCGACCGCCACCAGCGCGCCATAACGGGCCACAAGGTCGGATATCTCGATGGCCGGCACGGCCGGCAAAGTACCGTGCCTGGATGCTCGACCCCAGGCGGCTCCGCAACGACCTCGACACGGTCAAGGCCGGATTGGCGCGCCGGGGCCTCGACGGAGCCGAGATCGACAAGGCCGCCACCCTCGCCGAACGACAGCGCGCCCTCACCGGGCGGGCCGAAGAGCTGCGCGCCGCGGTAAAGGGTTTGTCGGCCGAGGTCGGCGCGGCCAAGCGCGCCGGAGATGCAGCTACCGCTGAATCCAAGGCAGCCGAGAGCCGCGCCGTCGGCGACGATGAGCGCGCCGTGTCCGCGGAGGCCGAGGCCATCAGTGAGGAGCTGCGCGCCATCCTGCTGCGCACGCCCAACCTCCCTGCCGACGATTGTCCCGACGGCACGTCCGAAGCTGACAACGTCCTCCTGCGCACGCACGGCGCCGACCCCGAAAGCTATAGCCCGCACCAGCGAATGCCGCATTGGGAGATCGGGACCCAGCTCGGCATTCTCGATCTCGAGCGAGGCGCCAAGCTGTCCGGATCGATGTTCCCGCTCTTCCGGGGTGCCGGCGCGACCCTCGTGCGGGCGCTGTGCCAGTTGGCGCTCGACCGCAACGCCGACGCTTTTGAGGAGATCCGGCCGCCGACCCTGGTTCGCACCGACACGATGGTCTCCACCGGCCACTTGCCCAAGTTCTCCGACGAGGCCTACCACGTCGAACGCGACGACCTCTGGGCCATCCCCACCGCGGAGGTACCTCTCACGTCCCTTGGACGCGACGAACTCTTGATCGAGACGGAGCTGCCCCGGCGGATGATGGCCCACACCAGCTGCTTCCGCCGCGAGGCGGGGGCGGCTGGTCGCGACACCCGCGGCCTTCTGCGGGTGCATGAGTTCGACAAGGTCGAGATCCTGGCCTATGCCACCGCGGACCAGGCCCCCGAGGTCCACGCCGACCTCCTCCGGCGCGCCGAGTCGACTTTGGCCGCACTCGGCCTTGCCTACCGGGTCGTCGACCTGTGCACCGGCGACCTCGGGGCGTCGGCGGCGCGCACGTTCGATCTGGAGGTCTACGCGCCGGGCTGTGGCATGTGGCTGGAGGCCTCGTCGGTGTCGTGGTTCGGCGACTACCAGGCCCGGCGCGCCAACGTGCGCTACCGCCCGTCAGCGGGAGGCGGCACGTTGCACGTGCACACCCTTAACGGGTCGGCGCTGGCTGTGCCTCGTGTGTGGGCCGCAGTCGTGGAGGCCGGCCGTCAGCCAGATGGGTCCGTCGCGCTGCCCGAGGTGCTGTGGCCCTACCTGCGGGGCATGACGGTGATCGCGCCGTGACCCGCGCCCAGACAGTGTTTGTTGTGGCCCTCACCCTCATCGCTACCGGCATCGTCGCCTTCGGGGCGTACGTGATCTCGTCCACCATGTGGGGCAATCGGTGGTACCCCAGAGGCCGGCGCCGAGGGTGACCGCGCCGAGCACGCGCTACCGCGGCAAGTCGGGCCAGTGGGCCTTCCTCGGTCACCGAATGACCGGCATGCTCGTCTTCTTGTTCCTCCTCCTGCACATCGTCGACGTGTCGCTGGTGCGGTGGCCGCACCTGTACAACGACGTGCACGCCGCCTACGGAAATGTGGTGATGCGCACGTTCGAGGTCGGACTCCTGTTTGCGCTGTTGTTCCACACGCTCAACGGCCTGCGCATCGTCGCTGTCGATTTCCTCCCCGGCGCGGCGCGCATCCAGCAAGGCCTCTTCACGGCCGTCATTACCGTCACACTCCTCGTCGGCATCCCCGGAGGATGGGTCATCCTGCACCCGTTCTTCTTCGGCCACTGATGGCAGTGCGCGCCAAAGACAAGAGGGGCCGGCGCGGCCGGAGCTTCGAGTCGAAGTCCTGGCTGTTCATGCGCATGTCGGGTGTGGCGCTCGTCGTGCTGGCCCTGCTGCACTTCGCCATCACCCACATCACCAACGATGTGGCCGACACCGGCTACGCGTTCGTGGTCAAACGGTGGGACAACCCGCTGTGGCGGGCGTTCGACTGGCTCTTGCTGGCCCTGGCTCTCCTGCACGGGCTCAACGGCGTGCGCTGGATCATCGACGACTACGTTCGCAGCCCGACGGCGCGTACGGTCGTATTCGGCGCCATCGTGGGCGTCAGCGGCCTGCTGTTCGCCGCCGGTACCCTAACGATCCTGACGTTCTAGCTGAGGCGACCTAGCTGAGGCGGCGCAAGACTTCGGCGTCGTCCTCATCAGACTCCGGGCCAAACCCCAACACCGCCGTCGCCTTGCTTCCGCAGTGCGGGCAGCGGATGGCAACAACGGCGACCATGTCGCCCGGATCCGACGCCCCCTCGGTGCGGCGCATGGCCACCAAGTCGGCGTCGCCGGCGTCGAACTCGCGATGGCAGACGAAACAGACCAGCCGGCCACCGGGCCGCGCTGCCATCTGTCCCCGGAAGCCGGCGGCCTCGAAACCGGCCACCAGCTCCGCCAGGGACGCGGCACCGAAGACGTCGGAACTTGACTTGTCGTCGATGCCGGCGAGCGTACTGCCCGGCTATGCAGCGATGAGTGTCACTTCGCCTTCTCGGCGGCCTTCTGCTCGACTTCGTGAGCGTCGGCCTTCGCCTCGCGCGCCTTGGCCTCGGCCCGAGCTTGCGTCGCCTCTCGCTCAGCCTCGCCCTTCTTCTCCTGGGCCTCGCCCTCACGCCGCAGATCAGGGTTGTCGGAGATGTCCCCGGCCGCTTGCTTCAACTTGCCCTTTGCTTCCTCGAATGCACCCATTGGTTGAACTCCTTCAGTTTGAAGATTCGTGTTGATGATTCGTGTTGATGACGCGTGTTGATGACGCGTCACCGGTCGTACCCGCCCGCGCCCACTGTCAACCGGTTTCCCACCCCGTCCGGCGGGGTAGGCGCGGCCCATGGGACGACTACGCGAGCACAACGTGGTGGCGACCTTCTCCGACATGGAGTCGGCCCGCGCCGCGATGAAAGAACTCAGCCAGGCCGGTATCGACGCCAACAACATCTCGATGCTCGGTCGTGAAGCGGAGGCGACCGCAGTCACGAGAGACACGCGTGAACGGGACTTCGAGGTGGCAGGCGACATCGGCAAGAAGACCGCTGGTGGAGCCGCCGTCGGCGGTGCCGTCGGCGGCGCGATCGCCGGCGCCGCGGCCTTTCTGATACCGGGTATTGGTCCGGTTGTCGGTGTCGGCATCTGGGCCGCTGCTGCCGGGGGGGCGCTAGCCGGGAGCACCGCCGGAGGCTTGGTGGGCGGTATCTCCGCGCTTCCGCTGAACGAGGACTGGGAGCTGACCTACGCCGATTCCGTCCGCGAGGGTCGGGTGCTCGTCGCCGTGCACACCAACGACGACGACGAGGCGGCGCGCGCCGTCAAGGTCTTCGAAAAAGGGTCGGCCGAGAAGGTCCAGCGCTTGGATTCCGAAGGGCGGCCGGCGGAGCAGACGCCGTCATCCTGATCGGCACGTCCGGCTGGCAGTACAAGTCGTGGCGCGGTCGGCTCTATCCTCACAAGCTTGCCCAGAAAGGCTGGCTGGAGCACTACGCAGCCCGCTTCCAAGTGGTCGAGGTCAACAATGCCTTCTACCGGCTTCCGGAGCCTTCGACGTTTGAGGCCTGGGCGGCGCGCACGCCGCCTGATTTCGTGGTCGGCGTCAAAGCCAGTCGCTACCTCACCCACATCAAGCGGCTGAAGGACCCCACCGAGCCCGTGCATCGCTTTATGGAACGCGCCGCCCACCTCGGGACCAAGCTCGGCCCCGTCTTGCTACAGCTCCCACCGACGCTGCGGTATGACCTCGGCGCGCTCGACGAGACGCTCCAGCTGTTCCCGTCGTCGGTTCGAGTGGCGGTGGAGTTTCGGCACGACTCTTGGTTCACCGACGACACCTACTCGCTGCTCGGTGAGCGGAACTCGGCCTTGTGTCTCGCCGACAGTCCCCACCGCCGCACGCCGGTGTATCGCACGGCGGACTGGGGCTACATCCGCTTCCACGAGGGCAAGGCCGCGCCGCGTCCGTGCTACGGCCGGCGCGCCCTCGACACGTGGGCGCGCCGGATCGCCGATCTCTGGGACGACCGCGCCGACGTCTACGCCTTCTTCAACAACGACCCTGAAGGATGTGCGGTGCGCGACGCCCGGGTCTTCGCCGGCGCGGCCGAGCGCGCCGGCCTGGCACCAACCCGCGTACCCGGGGCCGCCGAGACCAACGTTGGATAGCCTCGCCGGATGAGCAAGCCAGTAGGTCCCTACACGCCCCTGGTTCGCGCCGGTGAATGGTTGGTCGCGTCAGGCCAGATTGCGCTGGTCGACGGTTCACTGGTCGACGGCGGGACCGCGGTACAGGTCCGCCAAGCGGTTGCCAATCTGGGTGAGCTCCTGGGCGCCGAGGGCGCCTCCCTTGCCGACGTGGTCAAGACCACGGTGTTCCTCCGTCACATAAGTGACTACGCAGCGATGAACAGCGCCTACACAGAGGCCTTCGGCGAACATCGCCCGGCGCGGTCGGCGGTTGCGGTCGCGGCGCTGCCGTTGGATGCCCTCGTGGAGATAGAGGCCTGGGCCTATATCTCCCACTTGGAGCGACCGAAGCGGTAGCCAACGGAGCGCACCGTCTGGATGAGCTGGGCGTGCTCCTCACTCAACTTCGCCCGCAACCGGCGGATGTGGACGTCGACGGTGCGCGCGCCGCCGTAGTACTCGTAGCCCCACACCCGTGAGAGCAGCGTTTCCCGGGTAAAGACCTTGCCGGGGTGGGTTGCCAGGAACTTCAGCAGCTCGTACTCCATGTAGGTGAGGTCGAGCGGACGCCCGCCGATCGCGGCCTGGTACGTCTCGAGGTTGAGCACGAGGTCGTCGTACTCGATCAGCTCCGGCCGGGTGCCCCGGCCCGTGCGCCAGAACAGGTGCTGCAGGCGAGCCTCGAGCTCTCGCGTCTGGAACGGAGTCACGCAGAAGTCGTCGAAGAGGTCTTCGCGCAACTCGAGGTCGTCGAGCTGCGGCGACGAGACGAGGAGCAGCAGGGGCGCGAGGGGGATGTCGCGCTTACGGACGGCGCGGCAAACCGAGAAC
>JALZBN010000288.1 GCA_030947365.1 Actinomycetota bacterium | reverse complement strand
GGCCACCACTGCGCCGTCGGCGAGTTGCGCCATCTTGCCGGCCTCGAAGGAAAGGTTCTTCTGGGTCCCGGTAACGGGACAGGATACGGAAACGGGTTCCGTCATGAATATGGCTCCTTTGTCGCCGCCCCTGATTGGGGCGTGCCTATTGGTTCGGCGGGCGACCGGGCCAGTTCCCAGTTGTCGAGCACCCCGGCGACCCCGAGTACTCGGCGACTGGCAGCTGACTCTCGCCGCCGCGCTGTCTTGTTCTTACAAGTGCGGTGAATGCAAACAGCGGCCCTGAGGGCCGCTGGGTGGTGCTACCGGCGAAGGCCGAGTCGTGCGATGAGCGCCCGATACCGCTCGACATCGTTCTCCTTGACATAGTCGAGGAGGCGGCGGCGGCGACCGACGAGCATCAGCAGACCCCGGCGACCGTGATGGTCTTTCTTGTGGGTCTTGAGGTGCTCGGTGAGATGGTTGATGCGCCCGGTGAGGAGCGCGACCTGCACCTCCGGCGACCCCGTGTCGGTGTCGTGGAGGCGGTGCTCACCAATCGTTGCTGATTTATCGGTCGTTGCAGTTATGTCGGGCATGGTGCGAAGAAGAGGTTACACCACCCCACTTGTGCGAAGATCGCCGGGTGATCGAGGAGGACGCCGAGGCGGTTGGCGACGAAAGATACGCGGGGATTGCCGCGGCCGCGATTGCTGTCGCCATGGTGTGCCTTCTCGTCGGCGCGCTCATCGGCGCTTTGGCCATCGACCTCGGCAGCGGACCGGATGTCTGGAAGGCGAGGGTCCGGCTCATGTCGGTCTCTCGATCGGGCCTGTTCGGCGGCGTGCTCATCGCCCTCGGGCTCCTCGTCGCCCTCAGCCTGGCCCGGCGCGCCGCCCGAGTCGCCCCGGTGCTGACGGCCGTCGTGGCCGCCAGCGTGTGGCTGGGTCTGCTGATGGTGCTGAACATCTACGTCGACATCACCACCATTACGCCCTCCGACGTCGCGTTCGCGACGGTGCTCGGAGACCTCGCCGCGCTGGTGATGCTCGCCGTCGCCGGCGTCTGGGGCTTTTCCCTCGCCGGCGCCAAACGACGCTGAACGTCGACGGCGCGGACAGATTTCTTCGGGTCAGCTCGACCTGTCGCATTGCCCTCTCGGAGCTCGACTGGCGGTTCGGACCCTCAGGTGGCCCCGGCGGTCAGCACGCCAACCGCTCCAATACGCGCGCCGAGATCCGCTTCGACGTCGCCGGCTCACCTTCGCTGGGGCCGCGCCAACGAGCCCGCCTCCTCGAACGGATAGGTCCGTCGGTTCGTGTCGTCGCCGACGATGAGCGGTCGCAACTGCGGAACCGCGAGCTGGCGCTCGAACGCCTGAAGTCGCGCCTCGCCGACGCCTTGCGGGTACAGCCGGTGCGCCAACCGACCCGTACCCCAAGGTCGGTCGAGCGCAAGCGTCTGGAGGGCAAACGCCGGCGCGCCGACGTAAAACGCCTGCGTGCCAAACCGCCACCTTTTGAGCACTGAGAACGGCGTTAGTAGCCGAGGCGGTCGAGGGCTTTGGCGTCTCGCTGCCAGTCCTTGTCGACTCGCACCACCAGCTCCAGGTGCGCGCCGGGCTCCATCTGCAGCCGCACCGCGGTGCCCACCGCCTTCAAGACACTCCCCTGGTGCCCGATCACGATTCCCTTCTGCGAGTCGCGCTCGACGACGATCTCGCACCGCACCCGCGGCCACTCCCACTCCGTTACGCGACACGCGATGGAATGCGGCAGTTCTTGGTGCACGATCGCGAGTAGCTGCTCTCGCACGAGCTCGGCCACCCAGAAGGCGTCGGGAACGTCGGTAACCGTCTCGGGCGGGTAATAGGCGGGTCCCTCCGGAAGCCGTGCGACAACGCCGTCGACGAGTGCCTCGATGCCCTCACCTGTGCGCGCCGACACCGGGAAGTACTCGTCGAACTCCAACTGGCTCGCAGCCGTCAGTTGGGTGAGAACCTGATCACGTGACGCGACATCGATCTTGTTGACCACGCAGAACGAGCCCTTGGGAACCCGTTCCGCGATGAACCTGTCGCCCGGACCGAGCGGCGCGGCCGCGTCGATCACCAGGCAGACGACGTCGACGTCGCCCAAGACGCCCGAAGCAGTGGCGTTCATGCGCGCGCCGGAGGCGGTGCGAGGTTTGTGGATCCCGGGCGTGTCGACAAACACGACCTGGCACTCGTCGGTGGTCAAGACTCCCCGCACCTGGGTGCGGGTGGTCTGCGGCTTGTTGGAGACGATCGCAACCTTGGTGCCGAGGATGGTGTTCAGAAGCGTCGACTTGCCGACATTCGGACGTCCGACAAAGGCCGCGAAGCCCGATCTCACTTCCCGGTCGGCCGGTCGGCTGCCGGCGCGAGCTTCGAGATGCGGACCCGGCCGATGCGTCGCCCTTGTACCTTCTCCGCCCGCAGGCGGCGGCCGTCGAACTCGACCGCCTCGCCCTCGGTGGGCACGTGGCCCAGGAGGTTGAAGATCAACCCTCCGACGGTGTCCCAGTCGCCTTGGGGAAACTCCATCTGGAGGAGCTCGTTCAGCTCGTCGA
>JALZBN010000058.1:6874-7235 GCA_030947365.1 Actinomycetota bacterium | reverse complement strand
CTTGAGGGCATCGCGCTGATCGGAGGGTGCCGCCGCCAACGCCTTGTCGGTCTGGATGATGGCTCGGTAGTGCGTTGTCTTGTCGCCCCGCACCCGGTCTTCACCCACAACGGTCACGTCTGTCGCGCCGCGAAGGTTGTCGAGGGCGTAGGTGGGATTGCCGGTTCCGGCGCGAGCCAGACCCGACACGTCGATTCCGGCCAGCTTGTGAGATACCTCGCCAACGTCGAGCTTCACCCACTTCTTTCCGACCTGGCCGGCGATGAGGTCGGGCACCTTCACGTACAACGCTCCACCGTCGACCACGGCTTCCACCGTCCCAAGTGACACGCCGGCGATGGACGGGAGGTTGGTCGTGATG
>JALZBN010000058.1:0-6864 GCA_030947365.1 Actinomycetota bacterium | reverse complement strand
TGATGAGACCGCGACCCTCTCCCAGATTGAATGCGCCATCCGCGCTGACGTCCGCGCCGGAACCGGACCCCAGGCCGGAGATCGTAAAGGTGGTCTTCGCCGTTCCGCCCGCCACGGTCTTCTCGGGAGCGGCAACGGCCACCACGTCAACAGGGGAGGACGCGCTGTTCTTGCCGCTACTCCCGCACGCGACGAGTAGGAGACCCAGGGCCACCGGCACAACCGCCCACCGTGGCATTCGCTCTTGTATCTGCATCGATCGCCGCTTACCCATCTCGGGAGTTTGCCATCTGGACGTTTGGGTACCCCTCGGCTACAAGGCCGCAACGGCCCCGGACTGAAAACAAAGGAGCAAAAATGGGTATCGGTGTCAGTGTCTTCCTTATCGCAGTTGGCGCCGTTCTCGCATTTGCGGTGAACGTGACGGCGTCGGGTATCGACGTCCAGACCGTCGGCGTCATCTTGATGGCTGTCGGCATCATCGGCCTGCTAACCAGCCTTGTGATCTTCAGTGGTCATGGCACCTGGGGGCGCCGGCGCACGGTCGTGAGTGACGACTACGCCCCCGTCGGCTCTGGTCGGCGAGTGGTGCGGGAGGACTACGTCGACTGACGCAGGGCACTGACCGCAGAGTCTTCGTAACGTTCCCGGAAAGCGAGAGAACCCCGGCCGGCGCGTGACCTAAAGTCCGCCGACCGGGGTTCGCCGCGTTCGGGGGAGAGAATGGCTGCAGTCGCCCAACCACCTACGACTACACCCGCGGGCGCTGCAGCCCGCGCCGTTGACGTGGTCAAGATTTACGGTTCGGCCGAGACCGCCGTGCGCGCCCTCGACGGCGTGTCAGTCACCTTCTCCTACGGCGAGTTCACCGCGATCATGGGGCCTTCGGGCTCGGGAAAGTCGACGCTCATGCACTGCCTGGCGGGTCTCGACACCGTTACGACTGGGCACGTGTTCGTTGGTGGGACTGATCTCACCGTTCTCGATGACACCCACCTGACCTTGCTGCGGCGCGACAAGGTTGGGTTCATCTTCCAGGCGTTCAATCTGGTGCCGACACTGAGTGCGCGGGAGAACATCACCCTTCCCCTCGCGATTGCCGGTCGGAAGGCCGACGGCGCGTGGTTCGACACGGTCGTCGAGGCCGTCGGGCTCACTGACCGCCTAGACCATCGCCCCAGCCAGTTGTCGGGCGGCCAGCAGCAGAGAGTCGCCGGCGCACGGGCGCTCGTCAGCCGCCCCGAGATCATCTTCGCCGACGAGCCCACCGGGAACCTCGACTCGCACTCGAGCGCGGAGATGCTCGGCTTCATGAAACGGTCGGTCAGCGAGCTGGGCCAGACGATCGTGATGGTCACTCACGACGCAACTGCGGCGAGCTATTCCGACCGGGTTGTCTTCCTCGACGACGGCAGGATCGTCGCCGAGCTGGCGAAGCCGACGGCGGAGAGGGTGCTCGACCGTCTCAAGGAGCTGGAGCGGGCGTAGCCCGGGCGCATGTTCAAAGCGACACTGAAGAGCCTGCTGGCCCACAAGCTCCGTCTGGCGCTGACGTCGCTGGCGATCGTCTTGGGCGTCGGCTTCGTGGCCGGCTCACTCGTTCTCACCGACACCCTCAACTCCACCTTCACCCGGCTCTTCAAGCAGATCGATGGTGGCGTCGACGTGAGGGTTCGATCGAAGGCGACCTTCAGCGAGGTGGGCCGCGGCGGTGGAAGCAAGTACCAACCCGTGCCGGAATCGGTTCTCGCCACGGTGCGGTCCGTGCCGGGGGTCAAGGGGGCGACCGGGGAGATCGAGGTTCAGTGGGCGCAGATGCTCGACAAGAAGAGCAAGCCGATCGGCGGCAACGGCCCACCGACGCTCGGCGTCGCCGTATCTCAAGACCCGTCTATTTCGCGTCTTACCTTCGTGACCGGACGGAGGCCGGTGGGGCCCGACGAGGTGGCCATCGACGCGGGCACGGCCAAGAAGTACAAGTTCCATGTCGGCGATCCGATCAAGATCTTGCTCCGGGGCCCGGCGCGCGAGTTCAGAGTCGCGGCCACAGTCAAAGTGGGGAGTGCCGACAACCTGGCGGGGGCCACGATCGCCGCCTTCGAGATGCCGACCGCCCAAGCCGTGCTCGACCATCCCGGAACCTACGACGCCGTCGACGTCACTACCGGCGGCGTGTCACAGAACACGTTGAGAGATCGCTTGGGCGCTGCCCTCAATGGTCAGTACGACGTCGTGACCGGCCAAGACCTCGCCACCCAGGAGGCGAAGGACGTCTCGGACAGCTTCATCAAGTTCATCCAGATCGCGTTGCTGATCTTTGCCGGCGTTGCGCTTTTCGTCGGGACGTTCATCATCGCCAACACCTTCTCGATCATCGTTGCCAGTCGCACCCGTGAGTTGGCCCTCTTGCGGGCGCTCGGCGCGCGCCGCCGACAGGTCATGGCGTCGGTGCTCGGCGAGGCCGCCATCACTGGCTTTGTCTCGTCGTTGGTCGGTGTGGGGTTTGGCGTCTTGTTGGCGTTCGGCCTCCGAGCCCTTCTCGGTGCCTTCGGCGGAAAGCTCCCGAACGCGCCGGCTGCGATCGCTGCCCGGACCGTCGTCGTTGCCCTCGTGGTCGGACTCGCCGTCACCCTTGTCAGTGCGCTCCTGCCTGCCCTGCGCGCCACCAAGGTGTCGCCCATGGCCGCCCTTCGTGACGACAGCCTTAGCCCTGAGGGCGGCGTACGCGCCGTGCGCATCATCGTCGGTGCGTTCCTCTGCGTCGGCGCCCTTGTGTTGCTCGCGATCGGCCTCGGCGGCGGCGGGGCGACCATGGTCGGGCTGGGAGCGGCGGCGTTCATCCTCGGTGTCGCCGTGCTGGCGGTCATCGTCGTCCGGCCGCTGGCAAGGATCATCGGCGCGCCGTTCGCCCGCCTGTTCGAACTTCCTGGGCGCCTGGCCCGAGAGAACGCCATGCGCAACCCGCGCCGCACAGCGTCGACGGCCGCAGCCCTGATGATCGGGTTGGCCCTCGTCACCTTCGTGAGCGTGTTCGCCGCGTCGATCAAATCGTCACTGGCGGCGGCGTTTGACAGATCCTTCGGTGCTGACTTTGTCGTCACCGGCAAGTCCTTCGACGGGTTCAGCAGCGACGTCGGAGACCGGCTGCGAACCCTCCCCAACCTTGATGTCGCCACGGTGTTCTTTGGCCAGTGGCGTCTCGACGGAAAGACGCAGGATCTCGGGGCCAGCGAGCTGCGCACCTACGCCGGTCTGGTGAAGATGGAGGTGACCTCCGGCGAGGTGCCGGGCGACGACGCAACGGGTGTCATGGTGCTCGACACAACGGCGAAGACCAACAAGTGGAAGGTCGGCGACACCGTTCCTATGGAGTTTGCCAAGACCGGCAAACAAGATGTTCGCGTCGCGGGCATCTACAAGAAGAACGACTTCACTCCGAAGTACCTACTCACCAAGGCTGAGTTCCTGCGCAACTACAACAGTCGCCAGGCGCAACTCGTTGTCGTCAAGAGCACGAACGGCGTGTCCGCCGACGCGTCGCGCGCCGAGGTGCAGCGGGTCGCCGACGGGTTTCCCAACGTGGACATCAAAGATCAGGCCCAGTACAAGTCGAGTTTCACCTCGCGGGTCAACCAGATCCTGGCCCTCGTCACGGTGCTGCTCTTGCTGGCGATCGTCATCGCAGCCATCGGCATCATCAACACGCTTGCGTTGTCGGTGCTGGAGCGAACGAGGGAGCTGGGCCTGTTGCGCGCCATTGGCATGTCGCGCCGTCAGACCAGGCGGATGATCCGGTGGGAGTCGGTGATCATCGCCATCATCGGGGCCGCGCTGGGCCTGGCTGTCGGAGTCTTCTTCGGATGGGCACTCGTGCAGTCACTGCATGACGACGGGATCACCAACTTCGCGCTGCCGCTGGGCCAGCTCGTCGGGTTCGTACTCGTCGCCGGCGCCATCGGCATCATCGCCGCCATCTTCCCGGCGCGCCGCGCCGCCCGGCTCAACGTTCTGACTGCCATCGCCTATGAGTGAGTGGCCGATTGGGTTGGAACACCGCAACCCGGGGTAACGTGCCCGGCAACGCCGCACGGGACGTTTCTCCCGGGTGGCCGAATTACGCAGACCCCCGAAATACCAGGCCCGGAATCACCCAGACCATGAGGGGACTTTGCTACTGTTCCGGGATCACAACGATCTGTGACACGGGCGGCGCGCTCTGCATAAGGCTTCAGGCCTTTCGCGCACCTACTCAAGGGGCACTACAACGGCCTCAGACTCGACAAGTGACACCGAGAAAGGAAGCGGGCACGTGATAATGCGACGACTCGGAGTACTCATCACGGTGGCGGCCACCGTGGGAGCGTATATAGGCACGGCGGCTGTTTCGCCGGCCGCCGCCGCCCCGCTGAGTGGGCAGCCCTTCTCGGGCTACGCCACCGGCACCCAGGTGAGCACCGACGCGTTGACCATCGGCACGACCCAGGTGGCCAATGTGCAGGAGGCGTTTGCCGGCGCGACCGTGAACAGCCAGGGCCTTGGAACCAACATCGACAACGAGATGGGCCAGGTGGTCCAGCCTCCGTTGCCTGACAACAACAGCTATGCCCGGGGTGCCGGCGCGGAGGTCGGGCTCGTCACGGACACCACGTCGCAGGTCGACGCCAATCAGCTCAACCTGGCCAACCGGGCGGAGCAGGCGGCGCCGCCGAACCAGCCGAACCCAGATGTCAAGACGGTCGGCCCCATCGAGATTCCGACGGTGTTGTTCGCCTCGCTACTGCAGGGCACAGCGCAGGCGAAGTACGACCCCAGCTTCTGCCCCATCGGCCAGCCGATCAGCTACGGCAAGGGTGAGGCGGCCAACGTGCAGGTGCTCCCGACCGGCACGGGCGGCGCGGGCGGCGGCCTGGTCAACACGGGCGTCGGCTCCGCCGACACCAACACCGCCAACACCCGCTCCTTCGAGTACTTCGCCCCGAACGGCGACGGCACCTTCGGGCTCGTCAGCGAGACCCACCAGCACCTGGTGCCCATCAGCGTCGGCGCACCGGTTGCGGGTATCAACCCGCTCACCATCCAGGTCGACGGCGACTTCGTCATGCGCCTGACGGCGAGCGGTAAGCCAGGCCGACCGGCGTTCAAGTTCATGGATGCCCCTGGCCCCGCTGCCAGCATCGAGTTCAGCGACCCCCTCGTGACGGTCACCGGGCCGTTGGGCGTGGCGCTCGTAGGTCCGCTCAAGCTGAGCCAGCTGCTCAACCTTGCCCCCATCTCGCTCCCCGGGATCCTCACGGTCACCGTGGATGGAGCGCCTCGTGCCATCGGGCAGCTTCCGACCGTCCCGGCTGCGATCGCCGGTGATGGCACCTCGGTCGCGGCTGCCTACGACCTGCTCCGGGTCGGGCTCCTCAACCTTCCCGGGCTCAATGGCCTCAACCTCCGGGTAGGCCACATGGAGGGCGCCGTCACCGTGCCTCCGGGCGGTGTCACGTGCGACATCCCCGTCAGCAAGACCGGCGCGCCTGACCCGGCCCAGGCCGGCCAGGACGTGACCCTCACGATCAGCATCCCCGACGACCCGGCCCACTTCGCCGACCTGTTCGCCTGTGACCTGGTCAACATCTCGGCCACCGACACCTCCTCGGTTATCGATGGCAACCCGCGGTTCGAGCTCACTGGTGCGAGCAACGGGGGCGTCATCGACGGCGACACGGTCAGTTGGCCGAGCCTCGGGAACTACACCCGAGGTAGTCCGTCCATAAAACTCACGATTACGGTCCATATCATCGGTGGCACCGGGACGCTCCAGGACATCGCGAACGTCTCGGCGACCCTCGGCAACTGCACCGGAGGTATTGCCGGTCAGGACATCGCCGGCTCCGGACTGTTCGATGGTGGTGCCGTCTTGGGCAGCGTCACCTTCGGTGGACCACGGGTTGGCCTTGGCAACCTGGCGGCTACCGGCGAGGACGGCAAGTACCTGCTTCTCGGTGGGGTGCTTCTGTTTGGAGCGGTTGCCGTCATGGGAGTCAGGCGTCGCCTGCGCACCGAGTCGTCGTCGGAGCCCAGCTAAGCCGAGCCCAGTTAACCCAACCATCCAGTCGTTGAAGCACCAGAAACCGCCGGGCGCAATGTGCCCGGCGGTTTCGCGCGTGGGGCTCGGCCTGGGGCATCATCGCGCCATGGCTCCATCGCTCATTGGCCGACTTGTCGTGGCGACGCCGGTGATGCAGGACCCCAACTTCGACCACACCGTCGTGCTCGTCCTTGAACACGGCACCGAGGGCGCCCTCGGAGTCGTGCTCAACCGTCCGACGGATGCCGACGTCTTCTCCGCCCTTCCTCGGTGGGAAAGTCTGGCGGCGGAGCCCACTGTCATTTTCGTTGGTGGTCCGGTGGCTCCGACGGCGGCGATCTGCCTTGCTCGCAGTGGCGAGCCGGCCAACTTCAGCACGGTGGGACAGGAACTTGACGGTGGATGGAAACCGCTGTTCGGTGGTCTCGGCACCGTCGATCTTGAGCGCGACCCCGACGATCTCAGTGCCCCTGTCGAGAAGGTCCGGGTCTTCGCCGGCTATACCGGCTGGGGGCCGGGCCAGCTCGACGATGAGATCGACGAGGGCGCGTGGTTCGTGCTCGACGCCCTGCCCGGCGACGCCTTGTCCGCCGAGCCAGCAACGCTGTGGGAGGCGGTTCTGCGGCGCCAGGGCGGTCCAATTGCCCTTGTCGCCAATTTCCCCTCCGACCCGTCGCTGAACTGACGTGCTGACCACTGAGCTCGTGCTCGATACAGGGGGCCGGCGCGTGGTCGATTTCACGCCCGAGGTGGTGAGATTCTGCACCGACGCCGGCGCGGATGGGCTG
>JALZBN010000287.1 GCA_030947365.1 Actinomycetota bacterium | reverse complement strand
CGTTACCGTCCTCATGCTGGTCTTCGCAGCTCTCTTTGCGGTGGGTGTGGCCTGGCCCGCGGCCGGCGCGGCGCGCCGGCTCCCGGCCGTGCAGACGCTTGGCATTGTCGCTGTCGGCGTGGGCACTTTTGCCGTCGGCCGGGTGCTGGGCGGCGGGGACGCGCCGTTTCACGCGCCGGGGTCGGCCGTCGTGCGTCTCATCATCCTCAACTCGGTTGCCGCAGTCGCAGAAGAAGCTTTCTTCCGCCGACTGGTCTACGGCGCGCTCGTGCCCGGCGGCGCGGCCCTGGCGGTTGTCGGGTCGGCGGCGCTCTTCGCCCTCGTCCACGTCACCGTCTACGGCTGGTGGGTGCTACCGCTCGACGTTGCCGCCGGGCTCGTCTTGTCGTGGCAACGGTGGGCGTCGGGCTCGTGGAAGGTTCCAGCCGTGACTCATGTGCTGGCCAACGTCTTGGTGGTGATCTAGTGCGCCGTCTCATCGTCTTGGTCGTGGCCCTGGCCTCGGTCGCCGGTGCGTGCAGCAGCACCAAGGGGCAACCGACGATCACCATCGGGTCGCTCTATCCGAAGTCGGGCGCCCAGGGCGTCGGGGGCACCGACGAGTCGCGCGGCGCACAACTGGCCGTGGAGTGGGCCAACGCCCACGGCGGCATCAACGGCAAGCGGATCGTGCTCGACTCGCAGGACGCGCCGCGCGCCGAGGCCGTCCCGAGCGTGATGGCAAAGCTCCGCCACGACGGTGTGTCCGTGGTCATCGGCAGCCACGGCAGTGCGATCTCAGCTGCGGCCGGCGACGCCGCCACTACCGAACACATGAGCTTCTGGGAGACGGGCGCCGTCGGCCTGGTCGGACCCGAGGTGGCCGGCGGCAGCAACTTCTTCCGGCTCGCGCCGATGGGATCAAACCTGGGCCAGGCCGCAATCGTCTTCGTGCGCGACCAGTTGGCCGGCCATCTGCCGGCGCGACCGCTGCGCTACGCGGTGGCCCACGTCGACGATGCCTACGGGCGCGCCGTCGGTGGCGGCGCGGCCGCCGAGGTCGGTATGGATCCCTCGGCGACGCTGGTGGGCACGTTCCCGTACGACGCCAGCACCGCCGACTTCGGCGCGCTGGCGACCGCGATTGCGGCGGCCAAGCCCGACGTCCTCTTCGTTGCGGCCTACCTCGACGACGGCATCGCCCTGCGCCGCGCCGTGCGCGCCGCCAACGTCGCGCTGCTCGCCAACATCGGCACGAGCTCGAGCTACTGCATGCCGTCGTTCGGTGAGGCCCTGGGCGACGAGGCCGTCGGACTGTTCGCGTCCGACAAGCCCGACGCCGCCGACGTGCGACCCGACGCCCTCGCCCCAGAAGGGCGCGCCGCGCTGGCGTGGGTCCAGTCCCGCTACACCGACACTTGGCACGAGCCGATGAGCGCGCCGGCGCTTTCTGGCTTCTCCAACGCCTTCGCCCTGCTGGTACACGTCCTTCCCGTCTCCGGTCGGCTCTCCGCCAACGAGGTCGCCGCCGCCGCGCTGCGGGTGAAACTCCCACCGGGCACCCTCGCCAACGGCGCCGGGCTCGACATCGCCGGACCCGGCGCGCCAGACGCCGGCGCCAATCGCCGAGCCGAGAGCGTGATCTGGGAGTGGGTGGCGCCGAATACACGAGCCGTCGTGTGGCCGCCGGCGTACGCCAACCATCCGATAGTCGCTCCTCCCCCGCCCACGTGACGCCGAACGTCCGGGGCCGTCTCGCCGTCGGAGCCTTCATCGGCGCGCTCTACGCCGTCGTCGCCATCGTCACCATCCAGGCCAGCGGCACTCACGTGCGCCCTCTCTTCGAAGGGATCGGACCCACCACCCCTTACCAGTGGGTCAACCCACCAAAAGCGTTCGCGACCGGGAACGTCAAGCCCCACCCAAATGGCGCTCAGGTCGCACTTGGCCCGAACGGCAACACGCTGGCGGGCGCGGGCAGCACCGACGGCCAGATCGTGCTCAACCTGCCCGAGGCCTCATTACCCCCGCACCCGCCCGACGACCACGTGACCGTGAGGCTCACGCCGATCGATCCCGCCACTCTGGCCAAGGCGCCTTCGGGGCTACGACCGAACGGCAACGCCTACCAGGTCGAGTTCTTGTACGAGCCCTCGGCCGCTTCGATCAACGCCCTCACCAAGCCGGGAAATGTCATTCTCACGGTGCCCGAACCGGCGCAAGGTCTCCTGTTCTCCCTCGACGGCCAGGCCTGGCAGAAGCTCGAGAGCCAGAACGTCGGCGGCGTCGGCACGGTCGGGGGCCCGTTCACCCAAGCCGGCTATTACGTGGGCGCCACCTCTTCGTTCACCGCGCCGCCGTCGAGCGGCGGTGGTGGAGGTGGGAGCAACATCGGGTCCATCGTCCTGGTCGGTGCCATCACCGTGGCCCTGGCCTTCGGCCTCGGGTTCGGGCCCGCCCTGCTCCGGCGCGTCCAACGGCGACGACATCGGGCGGAGGTGCCTGCTGTGCGCGCCGCCCGCACCCAACACGCAACCGCTCGCCGGAAGCGCACGGGCAAGACCAAGGGCAAGCGCCGCCCTGGTGGCTGAAACGGGTTGGGCATGG
>JALZBN010000057.1 GCA_030947365.1 Actinomycetota bacterium | reverse complement strand
GGTTGCGGCCCTTCTTGAAGCCGAGCAGCCGCTTACGGCCGAGGAGCTGCGCACGCGGGTTCCCGGCTATCCGGTCGAACAGCGCGCGTACCGGCGCGCCTTCGAGCGCGACAAGGAAACCCTCCGTGAGATGGGCGTGCCCCTCAGCTTTGAACAGGTGCCTCTCGCCGACCAGGGCAGCTTCGGGTACCGCATTCCCAAGGATGCGTATTACGTGCGGGATCCGGGTCTCGCGCCGGACGAACTTGCGGCGCTGCACCTGGCCGCGTCCGCGGTGCGGGTGGAGGGTGCCAGTGGTGTACAAGCTCTGTGGAAGCTCGGTGGCGACGCTTTCGAGGAAGGGCCCTCGCCAGCCGTCGCCGCGCTCCCTGGGGCTGTCCATCTCGTTCCCCTTTTTGCTGCAATCTCCGACCGCCGACGGGTCACCTTTCGGTATCACGACCGCGAGCGCGAGGCGGAGCCGCACCGCCTGACATTTCGCGGCGGCCACTGGTATCTGGCGGCTCGTGAGCTCATGGCCGGCGAGCCGCGCCGATACCGGCTCGATCGGATCCAGTCTGACGTTGCGTCCGGCGCGGAAAGGGACGCGTTTGAGCCCCCGTCGACCGCGGATGCGGCACCCGTCCCGTGGCAGCTAGGCGGCGACGAACCAGTTTCGGCCGAGCTTCTCGTCGACGCCGACCAGGCTGGATGGGCGCTGGGACAGCTCGGCGAGGAGTCCGTTATTGCTCGGCGCCCCGACGGCTCGGTGGTGATGAGCGTCACCGTCACCAATCGCGACGCGTTTCGATCATTCGTGCTCGGATTCCTCGACCATGCCGAGGTGCTTGGACCTCCCGAGCTGCGGGCCGACATGGTGGCGTGGCTCGAAGCACTGTGCCCGGCGTGATGGTCGGCGCGCCGGGCCCCCCCGGACGACCGCGAGCCGACAAGCGTCTTGAGCGCCTCTTGGCGATCGTGCCCTGGGTGGCCGACCGCGACGGTCCGTCGCTCGACGAAGTCTGCGCCCGGTTCGGTTGCAAGGAGCAAGAGCTGGTCGACGATCTGCAGATGCTGTTCCTGTGCGGGCTGTATCCGTACACACCCGACATGTTGATCGACGTTGACATTGCCGACGGTCGGGTGTGGATCCGCTATGCCGACTTTTTTTCTCGGCCCCTGCGGCTCACCGCGGCCGAAGGCCTGGCCCTGCTGGCCGCCGGAAACGCGCTCCTGTCGACACCTGGCACCGACCCCGACGGGCCCCTCGCCCGCGGACTGGCGAAGCTGGCGGCAATTCTCGGGATCGACGCCGACTCGACCATAGAGGTGTCGCTCGGACCGGCCCCTCGGGAAGCGTTGGAAATACTGTCGGATGCTGTCGGCTCCCGCCGCCAAGTAGAGATCGAGTACTACGCCTTTGGACGTGACGAGTGGAGTTGGAGGACCGTCGATCCGTACGCGGTCTTCTCCGCGGGTGGCCAGTGGTACCTCTCCGCCTATTGCCACAAGGTCGAAGATGAGCGCCTGTTCCGGATCGATCGGGTACGTGAGGCGCGCCGTCTCGACACGAGCTTCGAACCTCCCCAGACGCCGCCAGAGCTGGCGCTCTTCCGGGCCCGTCCCGACGACCCTCGCGTCACTCTCGAGCTTGATCCCCCGGCGAGATGGGTGGCCGAGCAGTACCCGGTTGAAAAGGTGCAGGAGCTCGGAGACGGACGCGCCCGGGTGACACTGGCCGTGAGCGAGCAGGCATGGCTCGAGCGGCTGCTCTTACGTCTCGGGCCTTCTGGACGGGTCGTCGATGGTGATTCGTCGGTGGGCGAGATGGCGGCCCGCCGGCTGCTCAGCAGGTATTGCCCGACGATCTGAGCGACCGACCCCTGCGGTAGCCTCAGTGCCAGATGGTCGAAGACAGCGCCGTGGCCGAACAGGCCCCTCCGACAGAGCCGCCTGGGAAGCCGAAGCCTTCAGGCACGCGCGCCGTCGTCGAATGGGTGGTCATCCTCCTCGGCGCGGTTGTCGTCGCCTTCGTTGTGAAGACGTTCCTCTTGCAGGCTTTCTACATCCCGTCGGCGTCGATGGAACCGACGTTGATGATCAAAGACCGCGTTCTCGTGAACAAGCTCAGCTACGACTTCCACGACGTGCACCGCGGCGACCTCGTCGTGTTCAAGAGCCCCCCCGGCGAGACCAACAGTGCCGTGAAGGATCTCATCAAGCGGGTCGTGGCTTTGCCCGGCGAGACCGTCGAGGCTCGCGACGGGCGTGTGCTCGTCAACGGCAAGCCGATCGACGAGTCATACCTGCCCAAGGGCGTAACGACCTCGCCCATGGAGCCGCACAAGATCCCTCCAGGTGACATCTGGGTCATGGGCGACAACCGGTCGAATTCGAAGGACAGCAGATTTTTCGGGCCGATTTCCCAAGACCTCATCGTGGGCCGTGCCTTCATCCGGGTCTGGCCCCTGACCACCTTCGGATTCCTCTAGTCCTGGTCCTTGCGAGGCAGGGCGGCAACCATGCGCTCGACCTGGTCGCTGCTTATCCCGTCGATTCCAATCCGAGTCAGCTCCCGCAGGATCCGTTCGTAACGCGCGTCGCACGCGAATGCGAGTCTCCCGAACCGGTGAAAGAGGGTCGTCAGTCCGCCAGTCCATTCGCTCTGGTTGAGGAGCACGGCGTCGACCCCAACCTCCGCGAGCTGAGCAGCGCGCCGTTCGGGGCCCCGACGCAGACTGCGCAATCGGGTGCGGTTGACGAGGCGGACGTCGTTCCATTCTTGCCGCCATTCGCCGAGACGTTCCCACTCGGGGTTGATCAGCCAGAGGCGCCGGACGGCCCGTTCGCCACCGAGGACACGGGCGACGCGGATCACGGCGGCCGCGGCGTCGGCGTTGGCGACGTCGAGCGCCACGTCGAACTCGAACCCCAACGAGTCATAGATCTCGTCAAGTGTCGGTATCGCGCCTGGCAGCGACGAGTGTCGAAGTGTTGCAATCGATCGCCGGCGGAGCGCGCCACCGACCGAATCTCGGTCACTGAGCACGACGATTCCGTCGGCTGTCGCCCACGCGGTGCCCTCGATCCCGGTTGCTCCAAGGCCGATGGCGCGGCCGTAGCCGTCGAGCGCGCTCTCGGCGTCATGGTCTCGCGCCGGGCGGCGGTCGAACAGAATGGGCGGGTTCAGAAGCGACTCGACCCGCACGACTGTAGGAGGCCTAACATCGACGCATGGTTGTGCTGTGGATCGTCCTCGGGATTGTGGTCGTCGCCAGCGCCTTCTTCGTGCTGCGCACCCTGCACCGGCTCACTGTCGCGGCGCGCCAGCTCCAGCGCACGGTGAATACGATGAAAGAGCATGTCGAGTCGCAGGTCAGCCAGCTCGACGTCGATGTGAAGTCGCTGGGCGAGACCATCGAGGAGACTGGCCGCAACTAAGCTGAGGACATGCCGACCTCACTCGGACCGGCTGAGATCCTCGTGATTCTGGTGGTGGCTCTCATCGTGCTCGGTCCTGAACGCCTTCCAAAGGCCGCTCGCCAGATCGGCAAGGCGCTCGCCGAGGTGAAGCATTGGTCCGGAGGCATCCAGGACGAGGTGCGGAACGCCTTCAACGCGGATCCAGATCCCCAGCCCCAACCCCAGCCGTCGCAACCCTCGCCCCAGCCCGATCCACCCGCGCCGTCGGCCGACACCCCCGACGGCCCTTCTCTCAACTGAGGGCCGGTCATCGCCATCATCGAGGACGACCCGGAGGTCGACGGTCTCGGCGGCCGGATGTCGCTCGTCGAGCATCTCACCGAGCTGCGACGGCGCCTCATCATCTCTGTCATTGCCGTAGCCGTGGGCGCGGTCATCGCTTTCGCGCTGTACAACTGGATCCTCGGAATCTTGATCCAGCCGTACCAGCACGCCACCCACAACGCCAAGCTTCAGGCTCTCGATCCGCTCGAAGGCTTTGCCACCAGACTGAAGATCGCGACGTACTGCGGCCTCCTGATCTCGTCGCCGGTCGTCCTGTGGCAGTTCTGGCGCTTCATCACGCCGGGCCTGCACAAGCGGGAAAAGCGCTACGCGATCCCGTTCGTGCTGGCGTCGATCATCCTGTTCCTTCTGGGCGCCGCCGTGGCGCTGATCACCTTCGAGCCAGCGCTGAAGTTCCTCAGCGGGGTCGGTGGTTCCGACCTCGCCAACCAGTACACGGCCGGGAAGTATCTGAGTTTCATCACCCTCATGATCATCGCCTTCGGAGTGTCGTTCGAGTTTCCGATCCTTCTCGTGTTTTTGGAGATCGCCGGCATCGTGCCGAGCAGCAAGCTCCGGAAATGGCGGCGCGGAGCGATCGTGACCATCGTTACCGCGGCGGCGGTGATCACCCCGAGCCAGGACCCCATCTCACTGTTCGCCATGGCGATCCCTATGTACATCTTTTATGAGGCGGCGATCCTGGTAGGCCGCTGGCTCAAGAAGTGACACTTCGGTGAGGGCAGACGAGTTCGCAGCCGCCTCGCCGTTTCCTCTCGATGACTTCCAGCTGAAAGCGCTCGCCGCGCTCGATGCCGGCCGGTCGGTCCTCGTCGCCGCGCCCACCGGCGCGGGGAAGACGGTCGTCGCCGAGTACGCCGTAGCCAAGGCCATCGACGAGGGTGGGAAGGCGTTCTACACCACGCCCCTGAAGGCGCTGTCGAACCAGAAGTACGGGGACTTCGGGCGCCGCTACGGTCCCGAGCGCGTGGGGCTGCTCACTGGTGACAACGCCATCTCTGGGGACGCGCCGGTCGTGGTCATGACCACCGAGGTGCTCCGCAACATGATCTACTCCGGCGCGCCGGCGCTCGAGGAGTTGCGCTATGTCGTGCTCGACGAGGTCCATTACTTGCAGGACGCCTACCGGGGTCCGGTCTGGGAAGAGGTCATCATCCACTCCCCGCCGGAGATCGACCTGGTATGCCTGTCGGCCACCGTCTCCAATGCGGAGGAGTTCGCGGACTGGATCCAGACCGTGCGGGGATCCACGGCCGTCATCATCGAGGAACACCGCCCGGTCGAGCTGCGACACCTGTACATGGTCGGCGACAGGGAGTCGGAGACCCTGCACCTGCTCCCGACGTTCGTCGACGGGCTCCCGAACCCGGAGGCGGCGCGCCTTGATTCGCGCGCCGCCCACGAAACGGCATGGCGGGGCCGCGGCGCGCCACGTTCGCGCCACTCCCGCCAGCACACTCCCCGCCGAGCCGAAGCGGTCGAGCGCCTAGGGGAAGAGGGGATGCTCCCGGCCATCTTCTTCATCTTCAGCCGCATGGCTTGTGACGATGCCGTGCGCCAATGCCTCGATGCCGGGCTGCGGCTCACCACCCCCGACGAGCGCGCCGCCATCCGGGCCATGGCCGAGCAGAAGACGGAAATTCTTTCCGACGCCGATCTCACCGCCCTGGGTTACGGCCGATGGCTAGCCGGGCTCGAAGCTGGGTTCGCCGCCCATCACGCCGGGTTGGTACCGCTCTTCAAAGAGGCGGTCGAGGCCTGCTTCTCGGCCGGTCTGGCCAAAGTCGTGTTTGCCACCGAGACGTTGGCGCTCGGGATCAACATGCCGGCGCGCACCGTCGTGATCGAGAAGCTTTCGAAGTTCACCGGCGAGCGCCACGAGTTCTTGACGCCGGGTGAGTACACCCAGCTCACCGGACGCGCCGGACGGCGCGGCATCGACGAACTGGGCAACGCGGTGGTGTTGTGGTCGCCGTACGTTCCGTTCGATCAGGTGGCCGGCCTCGCTTCGACTCGTACTTATGCCTTGTCGTCGTCGTTTCACCCGACCTACAACATGGCCGCCAACCTCGTCCGGCGCTACGCCCCGGATGCGGCCCATCACCTCCTCAACCTCTCATTCGCGCAGTACCGCGCCGACCGCGACGTCGTGCGACTCGAGTCCCAGCTCGAGAAGCTCGAGCGGGCTCTCCGCAGCGCGCGCGACGATGCCGCTTGCGAACGGGGTGACATCGACGACTACCGCCGTTCGTTGGTCGCTGCCAGTCCGTCGGCCCCTTCAGCCACGGCGGCCCGCTCACGGGTCGAAGAAGCGGTGGGGCGCCTCCGGCCAGGTGACGTGCTCGTTCTGGCGGGCGGCAAGTCGGCCGGTCGCGTTGCCGTGATCTCGACGAGTCACCGGCGCGGCGGCGATGTGCGATTGGGCGTCCTCACCCCTGATCGTCGGTACCTCACGCTGTCGGCGCGGGACTTCTCCGACCCGCCCCAGCCCACGGCGCACCTCGACCTCCCCTCACCGTACGCGCCGCGCAATCCGGCATTCCAGCGGACCGTTGCCAAGAAATTGACCAGCATCCGAAGCGGCGGCGGGGGGAAGTCCAAGAAGCGGGGCAACTCAGAGCGGCAAATCGACGCCCAAGCCCACCCGGTGACGGACTGCCCGGATATCCGGCGTCACCTGCGCGCCGCCGAACGCGCCGAGCGCCTCCAGAAAGACATGCGCCGGCTCGAACGTCGAATCCAGGGACGCAGCGAGTCGCTGGCCCGCCAGTTCGACAGGGTGCTGCGGGTGCTCGACACGTGGGGTTACGTCGACGGCTGGTCGTTGACTCCCATCGGTGAGCAGCTTGTGCGCATTTACCACGAGTGCGATCTCGTCGTCGCTGAGGCGCTCCGCCTCGGACTCTTCGACGAGCTCGATCCGCCCTCGATCGCGGCGTTGGCGTCGGCGTTCACCTATGAGGCGCGCGGACCGGCGAGCCGGGCTCGTGAAGGTGTCGAAGAGACGGAGCCATGGTTCCCCTCCTCGAAGGTGAAGCGGAGCTGGCAACAGATCGAGCGGACAATCGTCGAATTGAACCGGGCGGAGGCCGACGCCGGGCTACCGATGACCCGGGGACCCGATGCCGGCTTCTTCTCCGCCGCGTACGGCTGGGCCGCGGGTCAAGAGCTGGCCGACGTCATCGCCGAAGAGGAGTTTTCGGGTGGCGACTTCGTGCGCAACATCAAGCAGCTCATCGATCTCGTGCGCCAGATCGGCGAGGTGTCGCACGAACCCGCCACTGCGAAAGCGGCCCAGGAAGCCGCCGATTGTCTCTTTCGTGGCGTTGTCGTCGCGTCCTCGGTCGTCGGGGCCTGACGGAGGTGCCCATTGCGAAGGGCCAGCCGTGGGGCGCGCCGGGCCCTTTCCTGGCCGACGGCGTGGTTGTCGGTTCCGACGCCGAGGCGCGCGCTGTCATTGAGAGGGCACGCGCCGAGCGTCGACCGGTGCCGCCGCTCGGTCTTCTCGGGGGCGACCTCTGTCGCACCCTTGGCGG
>JALZBN010000056.1 GCA_030947365.1 Actinomycetota bacterium | reverse complement strand
CGCCATCTCGCCCGGCGCGGCCCGCGACCGGGTGGCCCTGTACCTGCTGCTGACAATGGCACCTTTCGCGGTTGTGGCCCCCGTACTGGGGCCGCTGCTCGACAAGTACCGGGGTGGCCGGCGCCTGATGGTGATCGGCGCTGCCGGCGGACGCGCCGTGGTGTGCCTTTTCATGGCCAGCCACCTCAATGGCCTCTTGCTGTTCCCGCTCGCGTTCACCGTTCTTGTTTGCTCGAAGGCGCACATGGTCACCAAGAGCGCCCTTGTTCCCGCAACGGTGGGGAGTGAAGGAGAGCTCGTAGAGGCCAACTCCCGCCTCGCCGTGCTCGCCGTGCTCGGCGGCATCGCGGCGGCAATCCCGGGCATCGCCATCTTGAAGATCCCGTTCCTCGGCGCGCCGTGGCTGATGCGGGTGGCGGCCGTCGTGTTCGTGGCTGCGGTCGTGGCCGGCCTCCGGCTGGTTCGTCCAGCGGAGTCGAGGTCGACGGCTGGCATCGCCGAGGAACGCGCCGAACTCCACGCTGCGACCATCCGGCTATCGGTCACCGCCATGGCTGTGCTGCGGGCATGCGTCGGGTTTCTAGCTTTTCTGGCCGCTTTTGCACTTCGGGGAACCGACTCATCGCCCCTTTGGTACGGGGCGATCCTCGCCGCCAGCACGGCGGGATCCTTTCTCGGCGCGACGGCGGCTCCGCGCCTGCGCCGCGCCGTTGCCGAGGAGAAGATCCTGGGCGCCTCGCTCGCCCTTGTGTTCGTTGCCGGCCTTCTCGCCGCGTGGATCGGAGGTCGCCCGGGGCTCACCGTGCTCGCGACAGCCCTGGGTATCGCCGCTGGCACCGGCAAGCTCGCCTTCGACAGCATCGTCCAGCGTGACGCTCCCGACGCAGTCTGGGGGCGCACCTTCGCCCGTTTCGAGACTCGTTTTCAGCTGGTTTGGGTGCTCGCGGCGGCCATTCCGGTGGTGATCCACATTCCGAGCGTCGTCGGGATGCTCGTCATAGCCGGCGCCTGTGCCGCTGGATTCGTCGGCTATGTCGGAGGGCTCTCGGCGGCCCACAAGGTGTCGTCGACTCGAAGCGACTCAGGCGGGTAGATCGATGCGGGCCAGCCACAGCCCGGGCGCATCAAGTTCGGCCGGCGTCGGCAGATAGCGCTCCGACAACCACAGCCGGCGCGCCCCTTCGTCGCCGGCGCGATCAACGATGCCGCGCACGAAGGCCGTCCCCCGTTCGTACTGCTCGCGGTCGAGCGAGACGCCAATCAACCGGCCCGCAAAGCGCTCGCCTTCTGAGGGGTCGGCGCGCCGGCGCTGAAGTGCCTCCGTCAGCATCCCGTAGGAGCCGATGAGTTGGCCGCCGACGGTATCGAGCACGTGGTCGACGTAGCCGCACACGACACAGAGAAGGTCGCCGATTCGGCCGAGCACCTCCCGCTGGGCGTCGGTCTGCACCGCGCCCAGGAGGGTTTCGGGGTTTCCCAGAGCCTTCTGCAACGCGGTCGGATCCGTGGGGTCGAGGTCGCCAAGGCTGGCCTCGAAGGCGTCGGGATTCATCTCGAAGCTGGAGACGTACTCCTCGATGAGACCGTGGAGGAGGCCCCTCACGTGGGGCCGGCCCAGCACCGCATGGGTCGTGACCTCGCGCAGGCACACCCACATCCGAAGATCGTCGGCTTCGACGCCCCACTCCTCGACGAAGGCGATGAGATTCGACGGGACGGTGAGCAACTGGTCGGCCGGCGGCCGGGGTAGGCACACGTCGTACTGCCCGAGAGAACGGCGAGCGAGTTGACCGAGCATGTACCCCGATTGCACCCCGAGAAGTACCGGGCCGAGCACCTTTCCGAGATCGCCCATCAGATGGGTCGCGGGATCGATCATCGCCTCTGCCCCGTCAGAGGACTGTGACAGCGACTGCGCCAGCCGCTCGAGGTACGGCCGGTATGCCTCCAGGCTGTGGAGGGCCCAGTCGGCGCGTGTCACCGGCAGCACGCTGAGCAGCCCGCCCGTGACCGATGTCGAGAGCCCCGTGATCTCGCCGACCTGGATGTCGGCGACGCGCACCAGCTCTTCCATCCGGAGCCGCTCCAGGGGGTCGGCATTGGGCTCCGGCTGACCTTCGGTGGCGATCCACTGGGCGGTCTGGCGGGCAACGTCCCAATTGATGGGCCCCTGGTTGGTGAACAGGCGGGCCAAGTCGCCGAACATGGGCCACCCCTCGAACGGGTTCCTATCCTCGGGGGGATCGGCGCTCACGAACGAATGGTACGGCGACTGGAGCGGTTCAGGAGCCGGGACGGGGTGCGAGCAGCACGTTGAAGGTCTTGTGCTGACGGTCTCGCATCACCTCGAGGGTCACGGTGTCGCCGGGAGCCCGGCCTCGAAGGGCGACCACCAACTCGCCCATCGACCGCACCGTTGCGCCGTTTACGGCAACGATGACGTCGTTCGGGTTTAGACCGGCCTGCTGGGCGGGGCCACCGGCCGTGACCTGGGCGACCACGGCACCTCCGTCGAGATTGAGGGCGCCGGCGGTGGCTCCGTCGAGGTCGTCGCCCTCGACACCGAGCCACACGTGTACGACATGTCCAGATCTGATCAGTTCGTCGCCGGCCGAACGGGCCACGTCGATGGGCGTGGCAAACCCGAGGCCTTCGGCGCTGCCGTCGGTGGTGACAGTCGTGATGCCGATGACAGCTCCGTCGTCGTCGAGTAGAGCGCCTCCCGACGACCCCGCCGAGACCGGCGCGTCGGTCTGCACCATGTCGACGAGCGCGGGTCCGTCGACGCGGCTGTTGACCTGACGATGCAGGGCACTGACGACGCCGACAGTCACCGACGGTCCACCCGCCATGCCAAGCGGCGAACCGATGGCGATGGCCATCTGGCCCACCTTCAGATCATTGGCGGTACCGAGTGTGGCGATCGGAAAGGGTCCGCCGTCGATCTTGACGACCGCCGTGTCGGTGTCGCGATCTGCGCCGACGATGCGCCCCGCGAGCTGGCGCCCGCTTGAAAGCATCACGTTTATGGCGGCCGCACCGTCGACGACGTGGAAGTTGGTGAGCACGTTGCCGTCGCTGCGAAACATGACACCGGATCCGGTCGAGGTGTGATCGGCGAACCGCACCTGCAATTCGACGATTGCGGGGCGGATCCGGTCGGCGATGTCGACGACTGGCGGAAGCGCAACCCCCACCGACGTTGTCTGGGGCCGGACGAGCTGACGCTCGACTGCGGGCGTTACGTTGGCAGTGCGAAGGTCGACCACGCCGACGGCGGCGATGAGGCCGGCGGTGAGAAGGCTGGCTCCGACGGCCGAGGCCGCGGCGAAGAACCACATCTGCCGTGGTCGAACACCCTTCGGCGCCGCGCCGACCTGTGCAGGTCGGGCCGGCAACTCCGACGGGTGCCGCCAGAGGCGGTCGTCGGGCGGGGGAGGCTCCCGGAATACCTGGGATCCGTCCTCAGGATCGACGAACTCCATGAGGCCGAGCTTACCGGCGGGTCCTTCATCTTCCTCGTCAGCATGGGACTCGCTCGCTACTCGGTACGATGATGCCAATGGGACTCGCCCCGCCCGCGTTCGGCGACGACTGGCTGGAACTCACCCCCGACGCCCTGCCGTCAGGCACGGCTACCGAGTGGGCCGTGCAGCCGGGGTGTGGCGCGGTCGTGTCGTTCGTCGGCACCGTTCGCGATCATGCGGAGCGGAGGCCGGGCGTCGTGTGCCTCGAGTACGAGGCCTATGAGGAAGAGGTGCGGCCCCGCCTGGTGTCCGTCGCGAAAGCGGCGCGGGCTTCGTGGCCTGACATCGGCCGCATCGCACTGCTGCATCGCACGGGCGAGCTCGGTGTCACCGAAATCTCGGTTGTCGTCGTCGTCTCGGCTCCCCATCGTGTTGAGGCTTTCGAGGCGGCGCGCTTCTGCATCGATTCGGTGAAGGCCAGCACTCCCATCTGGAAGCGCGAGAGATGGGCGCACGGTGACGACTGGTCGTCGTCGGCCCAACCCATCGCCGACATGGTTGCCCGCCCATGACGAACCTGGTGTACCTCGGCATCGCCGTGGTCTTCAGCCTGGTGGGGTGCGGCGTGCTCTGGCTGCGCAATCGGCGGCCCACAACCATGGAGTCGAGCATCAAAGACTTTTCTCGAGAACTCGGGGCGTTGGCCCCCGACGACCCGTCGCTGCCGCCGGGCCGGCGTAGTCCCAACGAGAACAGAGGGCGCCGGTCTGGCTAGAGACCTTGCCATCGACCTCGGCACGGCCAACACCCTGGTCTACGCCAAGAGCAGGGGCATCGTTCTCAACGAGCCGACCGTCATCGCCCTCAACGTCCAGACCCAGGACGTGCTGGCGATGGGTCATCAGGCATGGCACATGATCGGTCGCACACCGGGCTACATCCAGGCCGTCCGGCCGCTGCGCAAGGGGGCGATCACCGACTTCGAGATCACCCAGCGCATGATCCGCCTGCTCTTGCAGCGCGCCGGTCTCTCCCGCTTCCAGCGCCCGCGGGTGTTGCTGTGCGTGCCGTCGGCAATCACCGAAGTGGAGCGCCGTGCCGTGAAAGAGGCGGCGCGTCAGGCCGGCGCGGCCGACGCGCAATTGGTGGCTCAGCCGATGGCGGCCGCGATCGGCGCCGGGCTTCCCATCCACGAGCCGCTCGGCAACATGGTCGTCGACATCGGCGGAGGCACCACCGAGACGGCCATGATCTCTCTCGGCGGCATCGTCGCCCTCCAAGCCCTTCGGGTGGGTTCGTTCGACATCGACGCGGCCCTGACCTCTTACGTGCGCCGTGAGTACGGCATGGCCATCGGCGAGCGCACCGCCGAGGAGATCAAGCTGGCCATCGGCTCGGCCCACCCCACGAGCGACGAGATGAAAGCGGAGGTTCGCGGGCGCGACCTCATGAGCGGTCTACCGAAGACGGCCATCCTCTCTCCCGAAGAGGTGCGTGAAGCCATCGACGAGCAAGTGCGCGCCATCGTCGACTCGGTGGTGAACTGCCTGGGCCAAGCGCCTCCGGAATTGGCCCAAGACCTCATCCTCCAAGGGATTCATCTCGTCGGAGGCGGCGGTATGTTGCGTGGGCTCGACCGGCGCCTCTCGGAGGAAACCGACTTGCCGGTCCACCTGGTCGACGCGCCGCTCGAGTGCGTTGTGCTCGGCGCGGGGAAGTGCCTCGAGGCGTTCGAGTCACTGAAGGTGCTGTTCATGGGCGCCGAGCGCTGATTCACAGCGGCGCTGATTTTCACAGAGGCGCTGATCTCACAGAGGCGCTGATCTAAGCGAGGTCTTCGGCGGCCTGTCGCACCTGCCAGTCCTTGTCGTCTTTGGCAAGGCGTAGGGCGGCGTCGACCTCCGGACCCGAGAACGGAGCGAGGGCGATGACGGCGCGCCGGCGGACGGTGGCGCGATCGCGGGTGCCGGCGAGTATGGCCGGAAGTCCCCGCTCGTCGCCGAGCGCGCCAAGGGCGGCGATGGCCGCTTCCCGGCACAGCGGATCCTCGGAAGTGGTGGCGAGGGATGACAGCTGCTCGACGATGGCCTCGCCGGCGCGGCCCCGCTCGCCGAGGGCCCAGGCCGCGGCTTCGACAACTGCCGGATCAGCGTCGTCGAGGCAAGCGACGAGCTGGGTCTCGGCCACGCTGGACAGCCCGGCGGCGATCTGACAGGCGCGCCGGCGCACAACCGCATCGGCATCGAGAAGACCGCCGGAAAGGTCACCCTCGGTGATCGACTCCATGCGGGCCAAAGCGCCGAGGGCGGTGGCCCGCACCGCGGCGGACGAGTCGTTGAGCAGGGCACGGGCCCCGGCTTCGTCACCTACATGCCCACTCATGGCCGCCTTGCGCCGGCGCGTCATTGCCGTCTCAGCCCCGCGGCGCGAGGGCAGGTCAGCCGTGCAACCATGGCAGTGTGAGCGACCTCAGGCGCGCCGTTGTCGGCGTCATCGCCGCCGGCCTTGTCGTCGCGGGCTGCGGTGGTGTCGATCATGCCGACCGTCCGCAGGCCCAAGTCGCCGTCGCCCCGCCAGTCACGTCCCCGCCCGTCGTGCGCGCCGGCGACGTGGTGCCCGCGGGCCCGCCGGTGGTGCTCCCCCAGCCCATCGACATCCCCGAGAATTCCTACGCGCCGGAGGCCGTCACCCAGATCGGCACCATGGAGATCCCCAAACTGAAGCTGGTGCATCCGGTGTATGAAGGTGTCACCCTCAACAACATCGACCTCGGCCCGAGCCATTGGCCGGGCACGGCCGAACCGGGCCACGTCGGCAACACCGTCTTCGCCGGCCATCGGGTGACCCACACCAGCCCGTTTCGCCATATCGACGAACTCGTCGCCGGCGACAAGGTGATCTTCGACGTTCACGGTTCCCGCAGCTCGTACCACGTCACCGAAACCATGGTGGTCGACGCCGCTGACAGCTGGATCTCTGACCAGACACCAACGCCAACCGGCACGCTCTACGCCTGCCACCCCCCAGGGTCGGTTTCGAAGCGGTTTGTGGTGCGCCTCGCGCTCGACTCGCCCACGGCCTAGCCCACTGCGAACGGCGCCTCGGATCAACGCACGGTATTGCGCAAGCCCTGGGCCAAAAACACGATGCCACCGGCAACGGTGAGCGCGACCACGGCGCCCACGAAGGTGACCAGCACGGTCAGTGCGAGCCCGGCGCGCACGCGACCGCCCGGCACGTAGACGAACGAGTCCGGTTGAGGGAACCGTTTCGCCGGCGCGCTCGTTCTCGGGTGGTCGCGCCGTTTAGTTCGCCGGCCCGTGGCACGCTGGTCGGAAACACGCCGCTGGTCAGGATTACCTCGCTGGTCAGGATCACGCAGCGCGAGCCAGGTCACGAACGCGACCGCAACCAATATCACGCCGAGGCTGACGAGGAACGTGGACACGACTGAGCCGATCGTACCGCCGCCCGCTCCGGGCCAAACCGGCCCCGAGCAGGTCTCGGATCCGACTCCCGATCCGAGCTTGATCCCCGATACCAGTCAGTCGCGCCGGCGACTCAGCCGGTGGTGGCTGGCGTTCGTGATCGTTGGCGGCCTCGTTGGCATGATCGGCATCGCCTCCCTGTTGATCCACGTTCCTTATGCGACCATCGCGCCGGGGTCGGCGCGCCCGGTGAACGGGCTCGTGTCGATAACCGGCCACGAGGTGTACCCGCCGAAGGGCAACGTGTTGTTCACGACCGTGAGCGTGCAGGACAGAGTGAGTGCCATGCAGGCGTTCGTCGGTTGGCTCGATCCGAACGTAGATGTGATCTCCGAC
>JALZBN010000286.1 GCA_030947365.1 Actinomycetota bacterium | reverse complement strand
CGAGTGAGTGACGACGATGGTGCCGATCAGGCGCGCCGTCGCCCACGCGACGACGCCGGCCAGCAGAAGGTCGCGGGCCAGGCGCCACCGACGCGCGAACAGCGCGGCACTGAAGACGAGGCCCACTGCCCACAGGCCGCCGAGGCCGTAGAGCGCGCGGAACAGGGGCTTGAGGCCACCGGGAAGGCCGTTGAAGAGCTGGAAGAGGTTCCGCTCGAGATCGGTCAGATCGTTCTGGTGGCGAGCGAGCAGCAGCAGTAGTGCAGCCGCGAGCACGACTCGTACCCAGTCACTGGTGCGTCGCCGATACGGTTCCTCCGACGCGGGTCCGAACGTGCGGCCACGCCAGGGCGTCGTGTCCTCCGGCGCGACTGCAGCCGTCTCCACAGGTGCCGCCACGGCCGAGAGTCTGGCATGGACTCCCCGTGGCGGTGGGGTCAGAAGCGGGCTTCGTAACGCAGTTGGCCAGCCTGAAAGACACGAACCGAGCGGATGCGGTCGCTGGGTCCGTTGACCGGCGCGGACAAGACGCCATGGCCGTCGACGAGGTGCAGCGTGCCCACCGTTTGGTTCGGGCTGTTATCCAAGGCTTGCGTCTCCACCACGTAGTCAGCGGCATCTGACTCTCTCGGTTCGTCGATGGTGACGAAGAGCTGTGCCGGGCGGCCGGGAATGACGACGGCGCGACAGGTGGCTCTGCCACCTTCTGCGCCGGCCAACGCGACCTTCACCCCCGCGGGTCGATCGGCGGGCACCACGACCCGACCTGCGACCACACCAACCAGTGCTGCTGCCGCCACCGCTCCGGCAACCACCCACCGCCGCCAACGATGTGGGGTCGGTCGTGTTGGAGTCGCGGGCGCACCCATCGCGCTAGCGACTCGCGCTTCGAAACCCAGCGGCGGTGCCTCCTCTGGCGCCAAGAGCAAGAGGGCGTCGCCCGTCTCCCTGAGTTCGTCGACGACGCTGCGACAGCGGGCACACGATTCGAGGTGGGAGATTGCTTGGGCGCGCCGGGCACCGTCAACGGTGCCGAGGGCAAGCTCCTCGGCGATCTCGTCGAGCTCGGCACAGGTGCGGAACTCGTTCATGTCACGTCCTGATCGGCAAGCGCATCGCGCATCCGGATCAACGCGGTTCGAATGCGCGTCTTCGCCGTTCCGAGAGGGATGCCTTCGGCATCGCTCACCTCGAGAGCCGTTCGCCCGCCGATGGTGGCGAGCACGAGCGCCCGGCGCTGGCCGACCGGAAGGCGGGCGAGGGCGGCGCGCAGCCGGCTCACGTCGTGGGACAGCTCGGCGCTAGCTGCCGGCGATGACTGGAGGCCGATGGATTCGAGCTCGAGGTTGGCCAAGATGTCGGGATCGAGCGGTTCGGGCCGCCGCATCCTTCGAGCGTCGATGGCGAGGTTGCGGGTGATCACGAGAAGCCAACCGAGTGCCGACCCGCGCCGGGCGTCGTACGCGCCGGCATGGCGCCACGCTCGGATGAATGCTTCCTGAGCCACGTCGGCAGCCGTCTCCGGGTCGCCGACGACACTGCGGGCCAAGCCGAAGACGCGCGCCTGGTAGCGGCGGGTGAAGGTCGTCATTGCATTGCCGTCACCCACCGCCACCGCGGCCAGCAGCACGTCGTCGGAAACGGCCACCATTAGCGCGTTCTCGAACCCATCTAGTACCCGCTACTCGTACTCGGCGACGACGTGGCGCCCGTCGTGGCTGCGGCCGTCATTGGGGTGCCCGCGGGAGAGATCACGTACCAGGTGCCCCCAAAGCTGCTGATGCCCTGGCCCTTGGCCTCGCCCGGGCCCGAGTCGTGTGAGAACTCATAGAGGGGATAGCCGCCGTAGGTGACGTAGAGCTTTCCGTCGGCACTCTTCACGGTGGCGAGCATCGCAGTGTTCACGCCCTTACCGGGAGTCGCCGAAGTCACCCCTGCGGGCAACTCGGTGTCGGGCCAGACCTTGGTGCAGCCGTTGTCGTCGGTGCAGGTGAGCTTGCCGCCCTGCTCAGAGGTCAACAGGTAAAGCGTGCGGCCGTCGTTGCCATTGACGAGCACGGTGCCGACGCCGGCAACGTCGGCGGTGGCGATAGTGATCCCCGATGCCGCACCGGTCGTGGCCGGGCTCGACGCTGGCGTCGTGGTCGCGGCCGTCTTCGTGGTTGACGTCGACGAGCCGCACGCGGCGAGCACCAGGAGCCCGACTCCAGTCAGTGCTCCGAACATCAGCCGGCAACGGGTCCGCTTCTCGATCCTCACAGTGGTCTGGTCCTTTCCTCACGCCAGGGTTGTCGCAAGGGACTACGGACGGCGTCCAGCAAAGGATTGTTTCGTTACTTCAGGATCCTCCGCTACTTCAGGATCCTCCGCTACTTCAGGATCCTCCGCTACTTCAGGATCCTCCGCTACTTCAGGATCCTCCGCTACTTCAGGATGTTGACGGCGCGGGCCACGACCAAGGCCAACGTCATGAGTGAGACCGCCGATTGGGCCAGCATGGTGAGCTTCGTCCAGCGCGAGAGCGGCATCACGTCGGTTGGGCTGAACGCCGTCGCGTTGGTGAACGAGAGGTAGAGGTAGTCGACGAACCTCGGCTCCCAGTGCGG
>JALZBN010000285.1 GCA_030947365.1 Actinomycetota bacterium | reverse complement strand
GCCTGGCGTTGCATGGCTCGCGGCGGTTATCGGAACCTCAGCGTGGACGACGTATGCGCCGAGGCGGGGCTGTCAAAGGGCGCCTTTTACACCTACTTCGACCAGAAGCAGGATCTGCTGCTGGCACTCATGGACGACGACGCCGCCGGATTGAACGACGTGGTAACCGACGCGGCTGGACAGTCGAGCGGCGTAGAGCAGATCCGACGATTCGTCTCCGGACTGGTCGATCGCGGCGCCAATGGGGCAGCCGTGCAGCTACGGGCGGACTTGTGGGCGGAGATCTCCTCCGATGAGGTACTCCGCAATCCCTTCCTCGCGGCGATGCAGCAGCGTCGGATCCGGCTGGCCGTCCTCATCAGAGAGGCGATTGCCGCGGGCGAGCTCATCGACGTGCCCGCCAACGCGCTTGCGGCCACCTTCCTCGCCCTCGGCGACGGCCTGATGCTGCATCGCGTGCTCGACCCGTCAGGGTTCAGGTGGGCGAATGTCCGCCGTGCGGTCGACGCACTGCTCGACGGCCTTCGCGCCGAGCAGCAGAGCTGACCGGTGCCACGGTCCCATTTGGGAGATGGCCAACGAAGGGAACGCGGCGCCTCCGTCGGCAACAGGTTGCGCGAACGCATCAACTGGAGCCGGAGCCACCTCTTTGCCCTCGGACGGCAGACCCGCCGGGCGATGCTGTTCGCGGCGCTAACGGGTGCTATCACCGGCCTCGGCGTCGCCGGCTTCGAGTGGGTCACTCGCGATGTGCTCTTCGACGGCCTCCTGTCGCTGCCGTTGGCGTTGCAGGTTCTCGGGCCTCTCGTAGGCCTGTCCCTTGCTGCACTGGCGCTCCATTCTCTTGCCGCCGACGCCAGCCCGGCCACCGCGGACGAGTACATCAAGAACTTCCACGAACCGGGGACCCGACTCACTTTGCGGGCGGTGCCGGGCCGCCTCGTCGCCAGCGTGGCCACGCTCGGCCTCGGCGGTGCCTTGGGCTACGAGGGTCCCTCGATCTACATGGGCGCGGCGGTTGGTACGGCTTTGCAGCGTCGTTTCAGCCGCCGCTTCTCCCGGGAGGACGCAAAGGTCCTCTTGGTGGCCGGTGCCGCCGCGGGCGTGTCGGCGATCTTCAAGGCGCCCGTCACCGGGTTGGTCTTTGCCCTCGAGGTGCCCTACCAAGACGATCTGGCCCGGCGCATGCTCCTGCCGGCAGGTATCGCCTCGGCGGTCAGCTACGTCGTCTTTGCCGCCATCGCCGGCACGACGCCGCTCTTTACTGTGGCCGGTGCTCCACCGTTCGACCTACGCGACCTCGGCGGTGCGGCGTTGCTCGGGGTGCTCTGCGGCGTCGGCGCTCGCGTGTTCGCGTTGGCGTTGGTCCGGGCCAAGCGGCTGGCCGCCAGTCTGCACCCGGCGGTGCGGGCCGTCGGCGCCGGAGTGGTTCTGGTCGGGATGGCGCTGCTGACCAATGCCGTGTTCGGTAGCCCACTGACCCTCGGGGCCGGTTACAACAACCTCACATGGGCCTTGGATCCGCGCCGGGGTGTCCTCCTCGTCCTTCTGTTGTTGGGGCTACGCGCCATCGCCACGGTTGTCACCGTGGCCGGCGGTGGCGCGGGCGGCCTATTCGTTCCCCTTGTCATCGAGGGTGCGCTGGTCGGCCGAGCCCTCGGAGGTCTGTTCCGCACCGCTGCGTCGGGCAGCAACTTCTTCCCCCTGATCGGCGTGTCCGCCTTCCTGGGTGCCGGTTACCGGGTACCTCTGGCCGCGGTCGTGTTCGTGGCCGAGGCGACTGGACGGCCGGGGTTCATCGTCCCCGGGCTGATCGCGGCCATGGTGGCGCAGCTGTTCATGGGTCGCGTCTCTGCTTCTCCCTATCAGGTCCCGGGGCGCGCCGGGCATCTCGAGCGCCGGTTCGCGCTTCCCGTGACGGCCGCGCTGAGCACCGATGTGGGCACCGTTCCCCCGGACACGCACCTCAGCGAGTTCTTCAGCCAGCACTTGCTGGCCAACCGCCAGAATGCAGTCGCCGTCGTTGACGGAGCGTGCTACCTGGGAGTCATTGGGATTCATGAGCTGCAAACTGTGCCCAACGACAACTGGACCACCGAGCAGGTGGGTGACCACATGCGCACCGACGTCCCGACAGCACGGCTCGGGATCTTGATTCGTGACGCCGTGACGCTGATGGAAGAGGCCGATGTCGACCTCCTCCCGGTTCTTGACGGCAGCGATTCCTTCGTCGGGGTGGTGACGACGGCCGAGATTCTCAAGCTCGCGGAGATTCTCGACCAGACCAGCGGAGATCCCTAACGACGTCGCACATCCCGCTAAACAGGGTCCTGAGCGCGTGCCCTGGATCGTCCAGATGGCCGACTCGTAGAAGGCGCGGTGGCCGGTCGTCACCATCGGCCCCGTTCCCCGAACGAGCCGCCGTGCTCAGCGTCGTCGGACGAACATTGCGAGCGGGCGACCGGGATCGACCGGCACCACCAGCTTGGAAGGCTGGGGCTCTACCGTTGAGCTACGCCCGCGTACGGTTTCAAGAATCTGTAAAACACCTGGTCTCAGAAGGTATATGAGCAGTTAACGAACTGGAACCTGGCGAAGACCATGACCT
>JALZBN010000284.1 GCA_030947365.1 Actinomycetota bacterium | reverse complement strand
TCGAGGAAGTGAGATGCACCCGCTAACGCCGGTTCCTCGTCACGAGAACCGACATCGACCCAGAACCCGATGGTGACCGAGTGAGACGCGTGCATCTCCTCGGTCACCACCGTGATCCCGTTTTCGAGGCGGGTGCTGCGGATCAGCTCCGGCAACTGCTACCGCCGGTTGCCGGGTCGGCGGGGCCGGTCACGGTTGCGCCGGGGACCTTCGCCGGTCTCGCCGCCGCCGGGGCGTCCGGCTTCGGCAGGCCCAAGGTCACCGAACGACGTCGCCGCCTGAGCGTCGAAGGTCTCCTCGAACGAGACGTATTCGCGGTCGGACGAACCGCCCGAAGGGCCTGCTTCGCTGGCGGCCGCAGACGTCGCAGCCGAGGGCCGGTCGTTGCCGTTGCCCGTGCCGGAGGCCTCGTGGTCGTCGCCGACGATTGAGAGGGCGACCTTGCCTTGAGGGTCGACGTCGTCGACTTTCACCTGGATCTCTTCATTGAGCGTGAGCACGTCTTCGACCTTCTCGACCCGCTTGCCCTTGCCCAGCTTGGAGATGTGGAGCAGGCCGTCGCGACCGGGGAGGATGTTGACGAACGCCCCGAACTTGGTGATGTTGACCACCTTGCCGCTGTAGATCGCGCCGACCTCGGCCTTCGGCGGGTTGAGGATCAGCTCGATGCGCTTGCGGGCGTCCTCAACAGCCGCGCCGTCCTTGGCACCGATGGTGACCGTGCCGATGGTGCCGTCGTCGTCGACGTTGATGTCGGCGCCGGTCTCCTGCTGCATGGCGTTGATGACCTTGCCCTTGGGACCGATGACCTCGCCGATCTTGTCGAGCGGGATCTCCAGGCTGACGATCTTCGGCGCCGAGTCGCGCACCTCGGGACGTGAGGTGGCAATGGCACCGTTCATGATCTCGAGGACCTTCATGCGGGCGTCGCGAGCCTGCCCGAGCGCCCTGGCCAGCACGTCGGCCGGAAGGCCGTCGATCTTGGTGTCGAGCTGGAGGGCGGTGACGAACTCCGACGTGCCGGCGACCTTGAAGTCCATGTCGCCGAATGCGTCTTCGGCACCGAGGATGTCGGTGAGGGTCGTGTAGACGCCATCGACGAAGACGAGGCCCATGGCGATGCCAGCCACCGGAGCTCGCAGCGGCACACCGGCGTCCATCATCGAGAGGCTGGACCCGCACACCGACGCCATCGACGTGGAACCGTTGGACGACAGGCACTCCGAGACCAGGCGCAGCGTGTAGGGGAAATCCTCGACGGGCGGGACGACGGGAAGCAGAGCCCGCTCGGCCAGCAGGCCGTGTCCGATCTCGCGCCGCTTGGGGCCGCGCATGAAGCCGGTCTCCCCCGTGGCGAACGGCGCCATGTTGTAGTGGTGCATGTAGCGCTTGCTGTCGTCGATGCCGATGGTGTCGAGCATCTGCTCCATTCGCGGCATGCCCAGAGTGGTGAAGGTGATCACCTGGGTCTCGCCCCGCTGGAACAGGCCGGTGCCGTGGGCCGTCGGGATCAGGCCGACTTCGGCCGACAGCGGCCGGATGTCGGTGACGCCACGGCCGTCGATGCGGATGCCCTCCTCGGCGATGCGCTTGCGCACCAGCTGCTTCTGCAGGGCCTTGACCGCGCCCTTGATTTCCTTCTGCCGTCCTTCGAATTCCTCGCTCAGCTCCTCGATGATCGAGGCCGCGGCCACGTCGGTGGCCTGGTTGCGCTCGACCTTGGACGCGATCTTGCTGGCTTCGAGCACGCGGTCGGTGCCGATGGCCACGACCCGCTCCCACACGTCGTCGGCGTAGTCGACCTGGGCCACGAAGGGCACCGGGTCTTTCACGCCGAACTTCTCGACCAGCTCGTTCTGGAGCTTGATCGACTCGCCGATCCACTGCTTGGCGGCCTCGAGCCCTTCGGCGATGACCTCCTCGGTCACCTTCGGCGCGCCGGCCTGGTAGTAGCTCCAGGCGTCTTCGGTGCCGCCGGCCTCGACCATCATGATGGCGATGCTGCCGTCTTCAAGCGCTCGGCCAGCGACCACCAGCTCGAAGGTCGACTCGTCGCCCTCCTGGTAGGTCGCGTGGGGAATCCAACGGCCTTCAGTGGAGTAGGCCACCCGTACCGCTCCGATCGGGCCCTCGAAGGGGATGCCCGAGATCATTAGTGCGGCTGACGCGGCGTTGATGGCGAGCACGTCGTGGGGGTTCTCCTGGTCGGCGCCGAGGATGGTGCCGACGACATGGACCTCGTTGCGGAAACCCTTGGGGAACGACGGCCGCAAGGGCCGGTCGATCAGGCGGCAGGTGAGGATGGCCTGGTCGGTTGCCCTTCCCTCTCGACGGAAGAACGAGCCCGGGATCTTGCCCGCGGCGTACATCCGCTCCTCGATGTCGACGGTGAGGGGGAAGAAGTCGACACCCTCGCGGACGCTTCGCGACGCTGTCGCCGTGACGAGCACGATGGTGTCGCCCAGCTGGGCCACCACTGCGCCGTCGGCGAGTTGCGCCATCTTGCCGGCCTCGAAGGAAAGGTTCTTCTGGGTCCCGGTAACGGGACAGGATACGGAAACGGGTTCCGTCATGAATATGGCTCCTTTGTCGCCCGCCCCTGATTGGGGCGTGCCT
>JALZBN010000283.1 GCA_030947365.1 Actinomycetota bacterium | reverse complement strand
GTGCGGAGGGGCTCACCGGTCTTGACCGCCCGCAGGTGCCAGTCGCCGTCGTCGACCACGGCCTGCATGAACTCGTCGGTGACCCGCACCGAGTTGTTGGCGTTCTGGTACTGCGTGGAGTGGCTGTCCTTGCCGTCGAGGTCCATGTCGAAGCCGGCGTCGCGCAGGACCCGCGCCTTGCGCTCCTCGACCGCCTTGCACCAGATGAAGTCTTCGACGTCGGGATGGTCGGCGTTGAGGATGACCATCTTCGCGGCTCTTCTTGTAGTCCCGCCGCTGTTGTGTGTCGGGACGTTGTTGACGAGGTACTCATGCACTCCGTCAACCGTGAGGTCGAACGTCGGGCCCTCGCCAGCGGGCGCCACCGTTGCCGTGACGTAGACGACATGCGGAAGAAACCACTGCGTCTCGTCAGGACTGCGGTCCTTGCGCTCCATCGCCGCTTCGAGCTGGCGGGACTTCCGCTCCGAGATGAAGCCGACGAGCTTGGCGAAGCGGCGGACGCCTTCACCGCCGACGATTCTCACGTTGTGGATCGCCTTCGTTCCGTACGCGCCGTTGCGATTGTCGACACGCTTGACCTTCGACGGGATGCCGATCGACAGCAGCAGACGGTGAACGTCGAGAGCCAGACCAGCGCTGACGGTCGCCAAACTCGGATAACCGTTGTCGACGCAACCGTCGGCCTCGAACAGGCCGGAAAGGAAGGCAGCACGTACGGCCGCCGGTGACGAATGAATCGCAACGGGAACCCGGACCTCGGCTGCCTTGCCCTTACGCAATCCGTTCAACTCCAGAAAGCGAATAACTCGGGAGGAGCAGAAGCGGATGTGAGTTGACTCGCCGAACAGACCACGCGTCAGCGCTGCGTATCGGTGTCGCAACTCCTGATCGTCGTCCCCGATCTGTACCGCGACGTACGGTTGGCTCGCCGTAGTCGTTATCGAACCATCACCGAAAATCCAACCGAGCCACAAACCAAACGGTTCGTCGAGTTGAGTCGGCAGGTCACGTGCAACCTCTCGGTTGCCGCCCACTGGTGGCACGCGGAGTTCCTGCACATTGCCCGCGTAGGACGACGACAGATCGACGACGAGATGGTCGTCGGGCCTGATGTCCTTGGCCTCGCGCCACCGCTCGCCACCGAGGTTCGAGCGAACCCGGAACCGGTGCTCGGGCGTGCACAAGATCTCGTCGCCCAGTGAGGTCGTGACCTTCACGAGCGGCCGTACGCCGTTGTCGTGAACAGCTTCGATCTCGCGGAAGCCATGACGGGTCAACACCTGCGCGCCGGGCTTTGCATCCCGAATGGCAACGACCCCGCCATCGGTGCTGATCGGAGTGTCGCCGTGGAGACACTTGATTGTGCCGGCCGACGCATCCGCGCCGCGCATGAAGCTCACCGGGCCCGACGCCGTGCCGCCGCCCTTCAACGACTCTTGCGACGAGCGGATGGTCGACAGGTTGATGCCCGCGCCGGACCCGCCCTTGAAGATGGTGCCTTCCTCGACGTACCAGTTGAGGATCGACTGCATGGTGTCTTCAACGGCGAGGATGAAGCAGTTGTGCACCCGGATGTTGCCACTCAGATATTCGCCACTCTCGGTCTGGATGTCGTAGACGTCCATGCCACCGAGACGCTCGATGCGCTCCACCTCGACGGCGCGCGTGGGCGGCACCGGCAGTGCGGCCTCGCCGTCGTCGGACCTCAGCTCAGACGCCTTCGTGGCGTCGACGAAGCCGATGTCGTCGACGAACCGCCGCACATCCGCCCCGGTGATGTTGAGCACCCACGCGCCGCGCCGATCGGGACGGCGCTCGGCAACGAAGCGGATCTTGGAGAAGATGCCAAACCGCAACAGCAGCGACTGAATGCCCCGGACGCAGCCCTCCGAGCCCATGGCCAGGCCGACGATGGGCCGGCGCCCGGCCCGTGTCGAAACGAAGCCCTCAGCCTGGAACAGACTGCGCAGATACGACGTGACGACGGGCGTCGGCGCCGCGAACACCTGCTGGGGGACCTCGGCGTCGAGCGTGGGGAGGTCGAGGCCCCAGCGGTCGAGGAACTCCGGTAGCCCCGGGGCGGTAAGGGCGATGCGACGGGCATCTTTGCTGACGCCGCTCTTGTCTTCGCGCTCCGACCACCGCAGGCCCGGGATCGAGACGGCATCGACGGCGTCGAGCACCCAGTGGTATTCGGGGGCGGTAACCGTGGCCAACTCGACCGCTTCTGTCTCGTTGCGCCCGGTGCCACGCCGCACGAACCCGTCAGCCTGTAGCCACCCGGCGAGCGCGGCCTCGGCCACCCATTGACGGCTGATCTCGCCGTTGCCCCAAGAGTCGGTGGCGTGCCACTCGAGGGCGTCGCCGACGCCAAGCTGGCCGGCGGGAACGAAGCGTCCGCCACCTTCGCCCTCCGCCCGCCACACCAGATGGTCCGCGGTCACGTCGAGGGAGTAACCCGCTCGGGTGTGGAGACGCAGTACATCCTTGCGACCATTGGCCTTCACCGCCACGATCGTCGTCATTCCGTTGGCGTCGAGCACCTTGGTGCCGATCGCCCTGGTCTCGACGAGCCGCCCGATCGGCACCAACCCCTCGGCCGTGCTGACCAGCGCCCCGTAGGGCTGGCACGCACTGGCCTGCTG
>JALZBN010000282.1 GCA_030947365.1 Actinomycetota bacterium | reverse complement strand
CGGGAAGTTGGAGGATCTCACCGTCGACCGGATCGTGCTCGACGACATCGTGGAGCTCTTCCCCGGCGAGCAAATCCCGGTCGACGGCATGGTGGTGAGTGGTGAGATCGAGATCGACGAATCACTACTGACCGGGGAGGCCGATCCCGTCATTCGCAACGAGGGGGGCGAGGTTCTGTCGGGGAGCTTCGTTGTCGCCGGCACGGCGCGCTACCGGGCCACCCGCGTCGGGCGGGAGGCCTACGCCCGTGCGCTCGCCGGCGAGGCGCGCCGTTTCACACTCGTTCGTTCGGAGCTGCGGAGTGGCATCGACGTAATCCTGCGGCTCGTCACCTGGGCCATCTTCCCCACGGCGGTATTGCTCGTCTTCAGCCAGCTGCGCTCGCAAGACCTTCCCGACGCCGTGCGGTCATCGGTTGCGGGCATCGGCAGCATGATCCCCGAGGGCTTGGTGCTGCTCACGAGCATTGCCTTCGCCGTGGCCGTGATCCGACTCGGGCGCCGGCAGGTCGTCGTTCAGGAGCTGGCAGCCGTAGAAGGACTGGCGCGCGTCGACGTCATCTGCCTCGACAAGACGGGCACGCTCACCCAGGGAGTCGCTGTCGTCGATGTCGTCGCTGTCGTCGATGTCGATGTTGTCGGTGACGGCATGCCCGTTGGCGACGCGCTCGGAGCGCTCGCTGCGGCCGACCCCAATCCCAATGCGACCCTCCAGGCCATCGCTTCGTCGTGCCCGCCACCCGACGGGTGGGTCAGCGACGGGGCGGTGCCGTTCTCATCCGCGCGCAAGTGGGGGGCCGTCAGTTTCGAGGGGAGAGGAACATGGTTCCTCGGCGCGCCCGAGGTTCTCCTTCCCGCGGGCGCGGGCGCTGACGTCCGCCGACGCATCGAGCCGCTGATCGCGGCCGGTCAGCGGGTCGTGCTCGTGGCCTGGGCGGCAGATGGCGTTCGTCCCGATCCGATGAAACTTCCCACGACACTCACACCAGCGGGCATCGTCGTCCTCGCCGAGCAGGTGCGTGAACACGCGGCCGAGACCCTTGCCTACTTCGCGGCCCAGAACGTCACCGTGAAGGTGATCTCCGGCGACAATCCGGGGACCGTCGGGGCGATAGCCAATGGCCTTGGCGTGACCGGCGCGGACCACGCGGTCGACGCCCGGGAACTGCCGGATGACGCGGAGGCGCTCGCCGACGCCATGGAATCGAACGTCGTGTTTGGCCGAGTCGGCCCTCAGCAGAAGCGGGCCATGGTGCGGGCCTTGCAGGCGCGCGGCCACACGGTGGCCATGACGGGCGACGGTGTGAATGACGTGCTCGCCCTGAAAGACGCAGACATTGGCGTCGCCATGGGTTCGGGCACCGACGCGGCGAAGGGTGTCGCCAACCTCGTGCTGCTCGACGACAACTTTGACGCCCTACCGGGGGTCGTTGCCGAAGGCCGCAGGGTGATCGCCAACGTCGAGCGCGTTGCCAATCTCTTCGTGACCAAGACCGTCTACGCCATGCTGCTCGACATCACTGTCGGCGTCGCCCATTTACCGTTCCCGTTCCTGCCACGGCACCTCACGATCGTGAGCTCGTTCACCATCGGCATACCTGCCTTCTTCCTGGCGCTGGCTCCGAATGCCCGCCGCTACAAGCCGGGGTTTGTGCGCCGGGTCGTGCGCTTCGCGGTGCCGGCTGGTCTCGCCGCGGCGGCAGCGACGTTCACCGCCTACGCGATCGCCCGCAGTGCGCCCGACGTCACCTTGACCCAGGCGCGTACCGCGGCAACCCTCGCCCTGTTCGGCGTTGGCCTTTGGGTGCTGTCGATCCTGGCTCGCCCGATGACCGGGCGGCGCAACCTGCTCGAAGCGGCAATGGCCGGAGGTTTGGTGTTCATACTCGCCGTGCCCCAGGCCCGCGACTTCTATGGCTTGAAGCTCCCGCCCGTGGAGGTGACGCTCGCCGTTGTCGCGGTCGTCGCTGCGGCCGGACTGGCGATGGAGCTCGGACGCCGCCTGTTCACGTGGGCCCCGGCGGAGTCGAGGTCGGCCGGGGCCGACTAACTGCTGTCAGAGCCTGACGGCAGCCAGCAAGGACGGTCCGGCCGGCTCTAGTGCTACAGGCGGGCTGCTCAACGGCCGATCACTACCCCAACGAATGATCTGTCTGGCCGGGTTCCCGGCGGGGCGACAAAGGGGGAGTGGCGCAGTGTTCGAGAACACGGGACGCAATCGGAGTGTCGTAGGAGGTGCGGCGGGCCTGACGCTCGTGCTCGCGCTCGGGGTGGCCACCGGAATCGTGCCCCATGCGAGCGATCGCACCCCGCCAGCGCCGCAGCTCACCGCGGCGTCGGCGGCACCCACCGTGCCGGTTGCCGCCCCCGAAGCCCCACCCGCCACTGGCGCGCCGGCCCCGGTTGTCGAGGCACCCCCTGCGCCGGCGCCGAAGGTGCGCAGTTCCACGGCCGTCAGCTCCGCATCGGAACAATCGGATCCGTCGACCGAAGCCGATGCCGCCCCGGCACCAGAAGCGGTTGCTGCCGCCGCTGGTGTGGCCCGAGTCACGCCGTCGAGCGCCCAAGTTCAAGCGGCCATCCAGGGCTTCCATCAGCGCATCCCGCTGTTCTCGCCGACCGCAGCCCAGGTCGCGCAGTTCGGTGACCAGGTCTGTTCGGCGTTCGACCAG
>JALZBN010000281.1 GCA_030947365.1 Actinomycetota bacterium | reverse complement strand
GCCGATCACGAACCCGCCCTCCGGCCTCATCCGAATCGCATCCGCCTTGACCACCGTCGGCAACCCAGCCGCCGGCGACAGCAACAACGAACCCCAATTCGCCCGCGCCAACACCGCACCCGCCAACGCACCCGCCACATCACCCTCATTGGCCACCACCAACTTCGTGATCGGGACCCCCCCGTTGGCTGCGCCGATGGCCTCCTGTCCGCCCGGATAGGCCAGGCGCGACAACATCACCGACAACCCCGACGGCGACGCCGTCGCCGTGGTGCTCTTGGCGATCTCGGCCGCGGGGTCCAGGCGCGACAGGAAGATCTTCTGGAACCCGTTGTCGAAGTTCCCCGTCCGCGAGTCCGTCCAGGAGGCGAGCATGTTGCCGCCGGGCAACGGCAGCATGGTCGGTCCGTACCAGTCAAAGCCCGGCGAGAAGTCCTCGCCGAAGTCGTTGTAGCGCCCAACGTCGGTGTTGATGGACCGGTCGGTGACCCGGCGATTGGAGAACGTCGCGCCGCCGTCGGTGGAGCGAGCGGAGTAGATGTCACCGATCTTGCCGCCACCCGGGTAGTTGTGCCGCCGGTCGTGCCAGATCACGTTGACCACTCCGCCGGAGCCAACCGAGACCCAGGGGTTGGTCTGGATGTTGCCGAAGGCGTCGTTGTTCACGCGGACCGCGCTCGACCACGTCTGTCCACCATCGGTCGAGCTCTGCGCGAAGATGTCGGCCGCGGTGGGCTCGCTTGCCAGCACCCGCCGCTGGTAGACGACGTAGAGCTTTCCGGTGGCCCCGACCGTCGGATCGATGGCCAGACGGGGGTTGACGAGCGTGCCGGAGTTGACCGGCTGCGCCGTGCTCGCCTGCGTCCACGTCACGCCATTGTCGGTGGACCTTGCGACCACGACGCAAAATGCCTTGTTGCGCGTAAAGCTCCCGGGGGCCGGCGTCGGGGTCGTGATGTCCGGGTTGACCGGGCAGGTCGTCCCGTCGGTGATGTCGCGGTTCTTGTAGGCGACATAGACGGCCCCGTCGGGGCCGACGATCGGCTGCGAGGGCTCGACGGCCTGCTCGTCGGCGCTGCCCGCCTCGGCGGCGGCACCGGTCAGGGGTGAGCCCCCGCCCGCCCGCACGCCTGCCGCGCTGGCGAGCACGGGAGCGTTCCACGTGCTTCCCCCGTCGTTCGATCGGGTCATCCAGATGCGGCGATCGCCGCCCCCGCCCGAGCACCCACCGCGCCCGGTCTGGCTCGCGCGAATCCTGATGTAGCAATTCCAGGAGGACACATACAGCCGGTCCGCGCCGCCGGTACCCGCTCCCTTCTGCACCGCGATCTGCGGGCGCATGCCGATTCCGGCGAGTCCTGGGTTGGCCGACGTGGGCCCGCCTCCGGGAACCGCGATCACCGCCGGCGCGAACGTCTTGCCGCCGTCGGTCGACCGCGCCACCACGGCGTCGTCGCCGTCTCCCCCATCGGAGTTGCCCTCCGGGCGGTTGAAGTCACCCCTATGAATGGAGAAGGTGATGTAGACGTTCTGCCCCGTGCCGAAGATCACGCCCGCGTTGAAGTGTCCGTAGCCGCCCGAATCGAAGTTCTGATCGCACGCCGGCGAGGGGAACGGCGGCGCGCCCGGGGACGGGCTGCCGCTCGGAAGCTTGAGATGGTCCCCCGCCCACGTCTTGCCACCGTCGAAGCTGACGTGGTAGTCGCACTGCAGGTTGATCGGGTCGGCGTTGGCCTCGACGATGTGGTTCGAGTCAGCCGGATCCACCGTCAAACCAGAGATGTCAGACGTGGCTCCGGGGGCACCCGTGGAGTTCAAGGCCGCGTTCTCGCCCAGGCGCGGACCGGGGGCCGCTTGGGCGCTGCTGGGGGCGAGAGCGAAAGGTGCTGCCAGTGCCAGGGCGCCTAGTGCGGCCGCACGTGCGCTCCGCGTCAGATGGGTGGGCGAAGCGCCGAAGCTAAAGCGGAAACGGTTCATCTTCCTCCTGCCAGAGTGGTCGTATCAGTCCCGGTCGGGACTGTCGCGAAGCAAAGGAGTATCACAGCGGCTACGGTCAGCCAATAGGTGCATTGCGCACCTAGGGCTGCGCCGTCTAGCGGTTGGCGATGGTGAAGGTGATGGTCTTGGGGGTCGAGTTGTTTCGGGCGGCGTCGGTGGCGATGAGGGTGGCCTGGTAGCCGCCGGGGCGCAGTACCTTGGATCCGATGCGTCCTGAGAAGGCAACGCTATTGACGCCCTGGTGACTGGTGCGCGTGAGCGTGCCCTGCGCGAAGCGCCGAATGCACTTATGTGCCCTGCGCAGTGCACGCGTCGGTGCGACGCACTTGCTGCCCTTGCGTCGACCTGCGCGACCGCGCACGATCGCGATCTTCACCGTCGCCGCCTCGGAGAGCGTGTAACGGAACGTCGTGCCCCGTTTGTGCTTCGTACGGGCGGCGACGCCGAACGTCGGTGTACGTCCACCCACCACGAACGGGTTATTGCTCAGCCCGTAGCGTGAGACGCTCGGGGCCAGACCGTCAGCCGAGCCGATGGTGGTCGTGGTGCCGCTCGAGGCCAGGCCATCAGATGGACTGGCGGGAACCACAGGATCGGTTCCTCCGATCCCACGCGCCGCCACCAAGCGGTCCACCGTGGATGTGTTTACGCCGATCGCCCCCAGCCTGGTCTCCGCTTCGT
>JALZBN010000280.1 GCA_030947365.1 Actinomycetota bacterium | reverse complement strand
ACACCGACCAGGTCACCGGCAAGCGCACACTTGCCGTTCGTATCGGAGCAGGCCGCACCCGCGTCCTGTACAAGGCGTGCATCGCCGGATCCTTCATTGCGGTGGCACCGCTGGCCGTGGTCGCGCCCGGCGCCCTGATCGCCCTGGCCGCCATTCCCTTGGTCATCGATCCAATGAAGGCGGTGAGGCCCGGTGCGGCGCCTCCAGTGCTCGTTGAAGCGCTGATCGGCACTGCCCGGTTACAGCTCGTCTTCTCGGTACTGCTCGCCGTCGGGCTGTGGCTGTGAGTCGGCGCCCGACCCGCGAATACCACGTGGCAATCCCGTTTCGGCTGCCGTCCGTTGGTGAGGGCCTACGGAGGATCACGCTCCTCGACGGGCCGTCCGGCTGGGGGGAGTGCTCGCCTCTTCCCGGCTACCCGTGCGACACGTCGATGGCGCGCCGTGCCGCCGAAGAAGCGGCCTGCGGCATGTGGCCCCGACCCCTACGAGATGAAGTCGAGGTCAACGCACTGGTGCCGGCACTTCCACCAGAAGCGGCGGCCCGGCGCGCCGCCGAGGCCGCAGGCGAGGGCTTTCGCGCCGTGAAGGTCAAGGTCGGATGCAATGACGATGATGAGAGTCGCGTCCGCGCCGTTCGCGATGCCGTGGGGCCGGCCGTGCGAGTGCGGCTCGACGTCAACGGTTCGTGGGACGTCGAGACCGCTGTGAATTTCATCAACCGGCTGTCCGGTATCGACCTGGAGCTGGTGGAACAGCCGGTGGAAACCATCGAGGAACTCGCTCAGGTTCGCCGGCGCGTCTCTGTGCCCATCGCTGCCGACGAGAGCGTGCGTTGCATCGACGACGCCCGCCGCCTTGCCCGCGACGACGCGGCCGACGCTGTCGTCGTCAAGGTCCAGTGCCTGGGCGGGATCGCGGCCGCCATGGCGATCGTCGACACAGCCGCTGTGGCACCAATCGTGTCGTCGTTGTACGAGTCGTCTATAGGCCTCGCTGCCGGTGTGGCCCTGGCGGCCGCCCTTCCAGACCTCCCTTACGCCTGCGGGCTCGGCGCCGGTGACGTCCTTGCCGGTGATGTGGTTGCCGAACCCCTCGTCGCCGTCAATGGAAGGCTTGCGGTGCGGCGGCCGGTCGCGGATCCGGCGCTGCTCGCCCGCTATCGCGACGTGTGATGCGGCAGGCCGGACAGGAACTCGCGAACGAGCTCGCCGCACGAGGCCGGGCTCTCGAGGTGCACGGCGTGGCCTACGTCGGGCACCACCGCCAGCCGCGCCCGCAGCCCCTCGTCGAGCATCCGGTGACTGATGGCCAAGAACTTCTTGTCGCGTTCGCCGACCACCAAGAGCACCGGCGTCCGCAGCTCGCCGAGGTGCCCCCAGAGCGACTCCTGCAGTCCGGGTCCCAGAAGTCGCAGGGCGCTCGCGAGACCCTCGGGTGGGTTCTGCCCGCGGCGAGCCAGTTCGTCGGCCGAAGGGTCGAGAGTGGCGAAGAGCGGATGGGCCAACCACCGCTCCAGGAACTTCTCGGTGCCATCGCGCTCGATCGTCGCAGCCAGCCGTTCGTCGGCTTCGCGGCGCGCGGCGCGGTCTTCGGCGGACGCGAGCCCCGGCGACGCGCCGATCAGCACGAGGGCAGACACGAGATCCGGGCGGTCAACCGCGAGGCGAAGGCACAGTCGTCCACCCATCGAATACCCGACATATGCGGCTTCCCCACCAGCGTCGCCAATCGCGGCCGCCGCTTCCTCGAAGCCGAGCCGCGTTCCTGTCGATCCCCCGTGGCCGGGCAGGTCGACCGGCGCGACCTCGAAGTCGGCAGCCAGATGCGAGGCGACACCGTCCCACCCCTCCGGGGTGCCAGTGAAGCCGTGGACGAGAACCACCCGTTGTTTCACGAACGGATCTTCGCGTGAGTCGCGACGTCAACGCGGGGTTGGCCCAGTCGCTGGTCGACGAGTGGGCTCGCGCCGGCGTTACAACGGCTGCCCTCTCGCCTGGTTCTCGGTCCGCGCCGCTTGCCCTGGCCCTTGCCGCCGACCAACGCATCGAGCTTCAGGTCTTCCTCGACGAGCGCTCGGCGTCGTTCTTCGCTCTCGGCGCGGCCAAGGCCTCGGGCCGGCCATCGATCGTGCTCACCACCTCCGGAACGGCCGTCGCCAACGTCCACCCCGCGGTGATCGAGGCTCACCACTCGCGCGTTCCCCTGGTGGTGTGCAGCGCCGACCGGCCACCGGAACTGCGCGATACCGGCGCGGGCCAGTCGATCGACCAGATCAAGATCTTTGGTGACGCCGTGCGCTGGTTTTGCGAGGTTGGCGCGCCCGAAGACCGCGATGGCGGCGGCGCGTACTGGCGGTCGGTGGCCGCCCGCGCCGTGGCAACAGCGTCGGGACCACCTGCTGGCCCCGTGCACCTCAACCTGGCCTTCCGGGAGCCACTGGTGCCCACCGGTGACGCACCGGCCGGCGTGGCCGGGCGCCCGGACGGCGCGCCATGGGTGCGGTCGTCGCCACGCGCTGCGAGCGCGTACCGCGATGAGGTCGATCGCCTGATCGATGCCATCGCCCATTCCTCACGCGGGATCCTGGTCGCGGGGTGGGGCGCCGAAGTCGATCCCGGTTCAGCAGAGCGGTTCACTACCGCTACCGGCTGGCCGCTGCTTGCCGATCCGCTGTCGGG
>JALZBN010000279.1 GCA_030947365.1 Actinomycetota bacterium | reverse complement strand
GCGCAGCTCGTGCGACGCGTCGGCAACGAAGCGGCGCAACCGGGCCTCGGAACGGCGCAGCTCAGCCTCGGTTGCGTCGCGCTCGCGAAACGCGGCCTGGATGCGCTCGAGCATGGTGTTGAGGGCGCGGGCCAGCCGGCTCACCTCGGTGCGCGCGCCGTCGCCCGGCACGCGCCGGTCGAAGTCGCCCGCGGCGATCGCGCCGGCGGTGGCTTCGACGTCGGCGAGCGGAGCGAGCCCGACCCGTACCAGCCACCACCCCAGGGCAACGGCGACGAGAAGGGCGGTCGCGGTCACGGCAACTTCGATCGTCAAAAGACGGCGAAGCGTGGCCTGGGTGTCGCCGAGCGGCACGGCGAGGATCAACTGCTCTCCGTCACCAAGGACCGAAGCGCGCACCCGAAAGGTTGGCCCGCCGGCCTGGGCAGCGCCGACGGTGAGGAAGCGGCGGGGCTCGCCGCCCGCGCCGCCCGCGCCGCCCGGACCCGAGCTCGGTCCGGGGTCGCTGAATCCGGTGATCTGTGCCGGCAGTCGCGGCGTCAGCGCCTGGTCGTCGCGCCGCGTCCCACCACTCACCCCGATCACCCGACCATCGCTCGCCCGCACCTCGACGTAGGTGCCTGGCGCCAGCGAGGCAACCGTGGTCTCCCCTGGCGGACCGTGGCCCTCCAACGCCCGCTCGAGGGCGACGTGGGCGGACTCCAGCGACTGGTCGACTCTGTCGTAGAGGAAGGACTTCAGCGACGAATAGGTGACGAAATCGGCCACGACCAATGCGACGAGCGCGACTGCGCCTACGGCCAACAGCAACCGGAAGCGAAGCGACAGCTGGCGTCTCACGCGCGCCGCGGTGCTAGCTGCCGTTCGCCGGCGCGTCCGACTCGCGAAGCGTGTACCCGACGAGCCGGATCGTCTGGATCAGTGGCGGGCCCACGCGGTCGAGCTTCTTACGCAAGTAGCTGACGTAGGTCTCGACGACGTTGGCGTCACCACCAAAGTCGTAATGCCACACGTGGTCGATGATCTGGCTCTTCGAAAGCACCCGGCGCGGGTTGAGCAGGAAGAACCGCAGCAAGGCGAACTCGGTGGCCGTCAGCCGCACCGGCTTGTCGGCGCGCCAGACCTCGTGCGTGTCCTCGTCCATCTCCACGTCGGCGAAGCGCAGGCGACCGTCGCCGTCGGTCTCATCGCCTTGGGTACGTCGCAGGATTGCTCGCGCCCGGGCGACGATCTCGGCCAGCGAGAACGGCTTGGTGACGTAGTCGTCGCCACCGACGGTGAGGCCGGCCACCTTGTCCTCGACGCTGTCGCGGGCGGTGAGGAACAGCACCGGCACCCGGATGCCGTCGGCGCGCAACCGCCGAGTCACCTCGAGGCCGTCGAGGTCGGGGAGCATGACGTCGAGCACGACGAGGTCGGGGGGTGACTCCTGCGCCGACGCGAGCGCGGCGCGCCCGGTGCGGGCTTCGCGCACGTCGAAGCCCTCGTAGCGCAGAGCCGTGCCGACGGCATCGACGATCGACGGTTCGTCGTCGACGACGAGTACTGAGTTCCGAGTCACCTGATCACCCTCTTGTCGTGAAGCTTAGGAGCCGGCGAGTTGAACCTTGGCGGTGTGCTGGGTGCCCTGCCGGTCCCAGGTGACTGAGACGCTGTCGCCAGGCTTGTGGGCCTGGAGAGCGGCGACGAGATCGTCGGCAGACGACACATCCTTGCCGTCAACGGCGATGACGACGTCGCCGGCGCGGATCCCGGCCTTGTCGGCCGGCGAACCTTGCGCAGTCTGGCCGACGAGGGCGCCCGCACCCGAGCCGTCGTTCTGGAGGCTCACTCCGAGAACGGCGCGCTGGGCCGTCGGCTGAGCCGCCGAACTCGCCGATCCCGACGTTTTCGGGTTCGCCTTCAGTTGATCAGCGACCGGCTTCACCTTGTCGATCGGAAGGGCGAAGCCGATGTTCTGGGCGTCGCCCGCAACCGCGGTATCCATCCCGACGACGTCACCACTGGCGTTGACGAGCGGGCCCCCGGAGTTGCCCGGGTTGATGGCGGCATCGGTCTGGATGAGGCCAGTGAGGGACTCGCCCGGCGCGTCGATCGAGCGGTTCAGCGCGGACACGATTCCTTCTGTCACCGTTGGCGTGGCGCCAAGGTCGAGGGCATTACCGATGGCCACAACGCTGTCGCCGACCCGCAGGTCGCCGGACTTGCCAAGCGTCGCCGCGGGAAGCCCGCTGGCGTCACGAATCTTGATGAGGGCCACGTCGGCCGTGGTGTCGGCACCGATCAGGTCGGCGGTCCTCCCGTTGGTCTCGCCGTTCAGCGTGACTTGGATACTTGTCGCGCCGTCGACCACGTGGGCGTTGGTGAGCACCTCACCGTCGGCGGTGAGGATGGTGCCCGTCCCCGCGCCCTGGGTCGGATAGAAGGTGCCCCGCTGATAGGCCTGGGTGCGCACGGCGACGACGGAGGGCTGGATCTTGGCCAGCACCTGCTGGATGTCGCCGACCTTGGCGAGCGTGCCCGAGCCGGGCCCGGCTGGCGCGCTGATAACGGTGCGGGTCGTCGAACCACCACTGTCGCTGAGGCGCCCGGCGACGCCACCGGCCGCGCCGCCTATGAGCACGGCCGCAGCCAGGAGGGCCGCGCCGGGCTGCCACCGGCGCGGCGCGCGGCCGTCGCC
>JALZBN010000278.1 GCA_030947365.1 Actinomycetota bacterium | reverse complement strand
GGCCCAGAGTTCGATACCCCCAGACCTCCCGCTCCCGCCGGATTGCCACCGGCACCTCCGGCACCTCCGGCACCGCCGGTGGCGCCACCGCCTCCGCCGCCACCTCCGGCCACCAGGAGGGGCGTGTTGCCCGACAGCACCGCCGTCGCTCCGCCGCCGGCGCCGCCGTTGTTGTTCCCCGTGCCACCGGCGCCGAAGGCCGACGTCCCGCCCAGGGTGCCGTTCGCCAAGCACCCGGTCTCCACGGTGAGCTGCTCACCGGGTTCGACCGGAACTATCCCGGTCACCGTCCCGGCCGAACCGCCCTGGGACATCAAAGTAGCGCTGCTGCCGCTTCCCGAGCCGCCGACCGCGGTCACCTCAATCCTGGATACGCCCACCGGAACGGTGTAGGGCGCGCGGTTCGGACTATCCCCGTAGGCGCACGCAGGGGTGAAGGTCTGCGCTTCTCCGGCGGCCCCCGCCCGCGCCGGCGCCGCGGGAAAGAGGGCAATCGCTGCTGTGACCACAGCGGTCAACACGATTCCGACGGGCAGGGATTTCGGAACTGGCATCAGCTCGACACGGACCGGTAGGCGGCATCGAGGATGCCGGCCGATCGCCCGAGGCTTTCCTGCTCGTCGGCCGTAAGGGAGATGACCACCTGACGCTCGATCCCCGACCGTCCCACGATGCAGGGTAGGCCGAGGACGACATCGCCGATGCGGTACTCGGCGCGAGGCCGGCTGGAGAGCACCAGCATCTGCTTCTGGTCCCGTCGTATGCACCGCACGATGCGGGCTACGGCCACGGCCAAGCCCTGGTTGGTGAAGCCCTTGCGGTCGACGATGTCGAAGGCCCGTCTGAGCACGCCTGCCGCCAGGTCGCCTTTGATCGCGCTGACTGGATCACCGTTCGGGAGGTGGAAATCGTCGAGCCTCACTGAGCCCACCTGGGCGCTCGACCACACGGGAAGGGCGCTCTCGCCGTGCTCGCCGATGACATAGGCGTGCACGTCACCCTGGTCGATCTGGAGTACCTGGCCAAGGCGGTGCCGCAGGCGGGCGGTCTCCAGCATGGTACCCGTCCCCACGATCCGGTTGGGGGGACGGGTCGACCGCTCCATGGCGATCCTGGTGAGCACGTCGACGGGGTTGGTGGTCATGATCAGAACTGCCTCGGGCGCCACGTCGTCGAGCGCGCCGACGACGTCCCGGATGACTCCGGCGTTCGTGGCCAGCAGCTCGAGGCGATTCTCGCGCATCTTCGAAGCGCCGACCGTAACGACGACGATGTCGGCGCTGGCCAGGTCGGAATAGCTGCTGGTGGGCATGATCTCGACCTCGTCGAGCAGCGGCACGCCGTCCTCGACATCCCACGCTTCCGCCTCGGCGCGGCGCATGTTCCGGTCGAACAGCACCACTCGCCGACAGGCGCCCAGCAACACCAGGGCGTTGGTGACCGCACTGCCGACGTGGCCGGCACCGAGCACGCCGACGGTGAAAGGAGCGGACGCCAAAGTGATCCCCCGCCGAAATGACTCGGTAATGGGCAAGAACCATACCGCGAGTCTGCTTGCGATACTCCACGCCAGCCCTATATGGGGGTACCGCCCACCGCCGATCTCACTGACCAGAGCCTGCCCAGTCGGCTGCGCTGATGCCGTCGGCGTGACCGGCGGGCCACTGGACCAACTCGATCCGGTTGCCGTCTGGATCGACGATCCACGTCGTTCGAAAGTCTGCGGATCCATCGGGCGATGTGGCCGCTTCGGCGTCGACGCCGCGGGCGGCGAGCTCGGCGAGCGTGGTGTCCATGGACTCAACTTGGATGACGAAGTGGCTGAGGCGGGTGCCGCCGTTGACCGCGGTTTCGGTTGGATTGTGGACGAGTTCGATGGTGACGAACTCGTCGCCCGGAAGTTTGAGCATGGTCAGGTGCCCCAGGTCGGTCTCCGGGACGTTGCCGACGATCTCGTAACCCACGGCGGTGTAGAACGCGAGTGAGCGGTCGAGATCGTCGACATGAAGGCCGAAGTGCAAGGTCGGACGTAGGCCGCGAGGTGCTCGCCGGTGAGGGTGGAATGGGCGGTGACGAGGTCGGCGGGGGTGCCCTCGAAGACGATGCGGCCGCCGTCGTGGCCCGCGCCGGGGCCGAGGTCGATGATCCAGTCGGCGTGGGCCATGACCGCCTGGTGGTGGGCGATGACGATGGCCGACTTGCCGGAGTCGACGAGGCGGTCGAGCAGTCCGAGTAGCTGCTCGACGTCGGCGAGGTGGAGGCCGGTGGTCGGCTCGTCGAGGACGTAGACGTCGCCCTTGTCGGCCATGTGGGTGGCCAGCTTGAGCCGCTGCCGCTCGCCGCCGGACAGCGTGGTGAGCGGCTGGCCGAGGCTGAGGTAGCCGAGCCCGATGTCGGCGAGCCGGTCGAGGATCTTGTGCGCGGCCGGCGTGCGCGCCTCGCCGGCGCCGAAGAACTCCTCGGCCTCGGTCACCGACATCGCGAGCACCTCGCTGATGTCCTTCCCGCCGAATTCGTACTCCAGGACCTCGGCCTGGAACCGCTTCCCCTCGCACTCCTCGCAGGTGGTGGCGACGCCGGCCATCATCGCCAGGTCGGTGTAGATGACGCCGGCGCCGTTGCAGTTGGGGCAGGCGCCCTCGGAGTTGGCGCTGAACAGCGCCGGTTTCACGCCGTTGGCCTTCGCGAACGC
>JALZBN010000277.1 GCA_030947365.1 Actinomycetota bacterium | reverse complement strand
TGCCATCGTCTCCTTCTACGACGGGATCCAGCCCCCCAGCGCGCCCGGCTCGCTCGGTCCAGGCTACGTGAACTTCGGCAGCCCAAATTCGGCTGCGCTGCTGGATCTGAACCTCGACGCGCTGCCGTCGTACACCACCGGCGTGGGCACGAGCGCAGACCCCGAGCTCTTCGCGCCCAACCCGCTCGTGTGGGGCTATGCCCCCGGCCAGGACGGTGGCCAGCTGCTCGACAACAGTGGGCCCGCGCCCGAGGGCAACGCCGCGGACGTCCAGCCCTTCACCGGTCCCGCCGGCCAACTGCTCTCCTTCGTCTCCGAAGACTCCGTCGATCCCGCCATCACCCAGACATCGATCGACAGTCCGGCCGGGCTGGCGGGAAGCCAGCGGGGCTGCTTCTCGGCGGTCGGCAAGAGGCCCTACGAGCTGCCCGGCCAGAAGCTCTCCGGCGAAACGGTCTACGTCGGCCGCGCATGTCCCGCGTCCAACTTCAACCGTACGACCCTGAGGGCGGCGGATCCTCTGCTGGCCGATCCCACCGGCAAGATCGCCGTCATCGAGAGCGGCGGCAACCAGTTCGACGGGTGCAGCTTCGCCGAGAAGGTGCAGCGTCTGGCCGCCGCCGGCGCGATCGGCGTCATGGGCAGCCTAGGAGGCGACTTCCTGAACGAGTTCGTCCCCGGGCCTGCGGGAGGAATCAACCCGATCCCGGCGGTCGGCGTACAGGCCACGACCTTCAAGAAGATCAGCAACTACGTCTCCCTCCCCGTCCTCAGCGGGGTCGGCTTCCCCTCGACCTTCACGCGCAGCAGCACGACGAACGTCACGGTGAAGCCGTTCGCCGTGGCACTCGGTTGTCCGGCCGCCCCTCCCGGTTCGGCCACCGTGGATGCGTGCGACGCCGCGACCAACGCCGCGCCGATCACCATCACCGCGACGAACCATGGCCTGGTCACCGGGGATCGCGTCGTGATCTCCAACGTCACCGGCAACACGGCAGCCAATGGCGTCTTCATCGTGACGGTGCTCAACGCCAACCAATTCACGCTCAACGGCTCCTCCGGGAGCGGAACCTGGACCGGCGGCGGCGCCATTCAGGCATGTCTCCCCTCGCCGAATGCTTGCGCGGCGAGCCCGGCGCGGACCGACTTCTCGCGCTTCCGCAGCGTGGCGGATGGGACCGATCCTGCCGCGAGCGCCGAGACTACCGCGGCCTCGCGCTTCGCGGTGATCCCCGGTCAGACCTACACGGCCGGCGCGTTCCTCGAAGTGCAGGCCTACACCTCGGGCACGTTCCGTGCCGGGGTCGAGTGGTTCGACGCCGGCGGCAGCTCCCTGGGAGTGGACCCGATACCCACCGCGGGACTGAGCGGGGTGACCCCCCGCACGCTGTTCCAGCGGACCCTCACCGCGCCCGCGAACGCGGCTACGGCGGCGGTGAAGTTCGAGTGGACCAGCGGCGGCGTCGGGACGGCGTTCGCCGATACGTTCTCGTTCTCTCCCAGAGGCGCGCAGGCGACAATCAAGGACAACCAGGGCCAGTGGGGAGCACAGCGAATAATCGACTTCTCGCAGTCCCCCCCGAAGGAGATCGGCATCTACCGAAGCCCGACCTCGACAGTCTGGCCGCCGCCCGACAACGGCATCTACGCTCCGCGTCAGGCTCGGCTGTTCGGCAGCGACGTCGCCTTCACGACCTGGATGTCTGACGGCCTGCGGGCGCTCGACATCACCAATCCGGCGGCTCCGAAGGAAGTGGGAAGCTTCGTTCCCCCTGCGGTGGCAGACCCATCGCCGGGTGCAGGGGCCGGCATCAGCAACCTCGACGTCGGCGATCCAGGCAACCTGCTGCGCGGGCAGTCCTGGCCGAACCGCCCGCTGGTGACCGGCGTGGGCGTCATCCCGCTGAGCGCCAAGACCGCAACGGTAGTCGTGAGCGACATCAACGGCGGCTTGTACGTACTTTATGCAGAGGTCGATCCAACGACGACGACGACGCCTCCTCCTGGCCAGGGGTCGACCACGCCCCAGGTGTCGCACTACGGGATTACCAACAAGGTCTTCGCCGTGGGTCGGGGGTCGACGCAACCGGTCGCATCCGCGACGAAGGCGACGAAGAAGAAGGGCAAGGGTAAGAAGAAGAAGAAGAAGAAGAAGAAGAAGGGCACGCCCAAGCACAAGCAGGGCACGACGTTCAGGTACACGCTGTCTGAGCTCGCGGCGGTGAACATCGTGATCGCGCAGCGGTTCCCCGGTCGCGTGACCGGCAAGGGCAAGGGCTGCGTCACGCCGACGCGCAAGCTGCGTAAGGCCAAGCACTGCACGCAGGTGGTCGTGCGGGGCACGCTGACCCGCATCAGCCACGCGGGCGCCAACAGCGTCGCGTTCACGGGCCGGATCGGCTCCAAGGCGCTCAAGCCGGGCAGCTACCAGGCGACGCTGACCGCCACCGTCAACAGCCTCACGTCGAAGGCACAGACGATCACCTTCAGGGTCGTCAAGCGCTGAGGAGGTCGCTCGGTAGGCTCCATGTCATGAAGCTCGCGATGGTAGGCAAGGGAGGGGTGGGCAAGACCTCGATCTCCGGGACGCTTGCGCGCCTGCTCGCTCGCCGCGGCCGGCGCGTACTGGCCATCGACGGCGATCCGAACCCGAACTTGGCGCTGACCCTGGGCGTCCCGCCCGAGCAGATGGAG
>JALZBN010000276.1 GCA_030947365.1 Actinomycetota bacterium | reverse complement strand
CGACAACCACATCTCGTTGGAGGGCGCCGCCGACGTCGAGTTCACCGAGAACGTCGCTGATCGCTTCGACGCCTACGGCTGGCACGTGGTGCGGGTTCCGTCGGTGAACGACCTCGACGCCCTCGATGTGGCTGTCAACGCGGCCCAGCAGGAGGGGGAGCGGCCCAGCCTGGTCATCGTGCGCAGCAACATCGGCTACGGCTCGCCGATCCAGGACACGGCCGCGGCCCACGGCGCGCCGCTCGGCGAGCACAACGTGGCCGCCACCCGGGCAAAGTTGGGATGGACGCTGCCGCCGTTCGCCATCCCCGGCGAGGTGTACTCGCACTGGCACGAGCTGGTTGCGGCGCGCGCCGCCACCCACACCGAGTGGAACGAGCGCTATGAGGCCTACCGCGCCGCCAAGCCCGAGTTGGCGGGGGAGCTCGAGCGGGTGATGGCGGGCCGACTTCCCGCCGCCTGGTCCGGCGCGCCGAGCCCGTCGTTCGACGTCGGGGGAAAGGTGGCCACCCGCAAGGCGGGCGGCACCGTGCTGAATGCCTTCGCCGAGGTCGTGCCCGAGCTGGTCGGCGGCGCGGCCGACGTGGCTCCGTCTACCGACACCCAGCTGGTGAACTACGGCGACATCAACGCCGGCGATTGGGGCGGTCGCAACATCCACTTCGGAGTGCGCGAGCACGCTATGGGTGCCATCTGCAACGGCATGGCGGCCCACGGTGGTTTCCGTCCGTACTGCGCCACCTTCTTCAGCTTCTACGACTACATGCGCGAAGACGTGCGCCTCGCCGCCATCATGCAGATCCCGGTGGTGTTCATCTTCACCCACGACTCCATCGCGCTGGGCGAGGACGGGCCGACGCACCAGCCCATCGAGCACCTCGCCGGTCTGCGGGCCATGCCCGGCGTGCGCACGATGCGGCCGGCCGACGCCAACGAGACGGCCCAGGCCTGGCGGGCCGCCATTGAGCACAACGGGCCTACGGTGCTCGTGCTCTCCCGCCAGGAGCTGCTGACCCTCGACCCCGCGGTGCTCGATGTCGCGGCGGGCGCGTCGGTTGTCGCGCCCGGTGACAGCGCGGCCATCGTCGCCACCGGCTCCGAGGTCGAACTCGCCCTCGGGGCGCGCGCTCTTCTCGCCACCGAGGGCATCGAGGCCCGGGTGGTGTCGATGGGCTGCGCGGAGCTGTTCCGGGCGCGCCCCCAGGCCGAGCGCGACCAGATACTGCCGCCCGGTATCCCGACCGTGGCGGTCGAGGCGGCGGCGCCCACCGGCTGGCACGAGTTCGCCGACGACGTCGTCGGACTGCGCCGCTACGGCGCGTCCGCGCCGGGCCCGGTCGTCTACGCCAAGCTCGGCTTCACACCCGACAACGTCGCCGACCACGTGCGGAAGCTGGTGAAGAAGTGAAGGTCGCCATCTCTGCCGATCACGCCGGCCTGCCTCTGCGCGCCGTTGTCGCCGACGCCGTGCGCGCCGCCGGCCACGAGCCGTTGCTGCTCGGCCCCGATACCGCGCCACCGGAGGGCATCGACTACCCCATCGTCGCCAAGCTGGTGGGCGATTCCCTCGCCGCCATGGACGCCGAGCGCGGTGTGCTCATCTGCGGCAGCGGAGCGGGCGTCACCATCGCCGCCAACCGGCTACCTGGGGTGCGCGCCGCCTACGGCAGCGACCATTACACCGGCCACCAGATGGTCGAGCATGATCATGTCAACGTTCTTACCCTCGGGGCCCGGGTCATGGGATCCGAGGTTGCAGCCGAGATCGTCACCGCATTCGTCAGCGCCACGCCGAGCGTCGAGGCACGTCACGTGCGCCGGCTGGGCGAGATCCTCGAGTTCGAAAGGGAGCGAGCCATGAACGCAGCCGTCCAACTCCACGAGATCGGCCAGAGTCTGTGGCTCGACAACATCACCCGCCAGCTCATCTCCAGCGGCACGCTGTCGCGCTACATCGCCGGGCTTGCCGTCACCGGCCTCACGTCGAACCCCACCATCTTCGACAAGGCGGTCGGGGGTAGCGCCGACTACGACGACCAGATCCGCGAGCTGCTGGGCGAGGGCATCGAGCCCGAGCCGTTGTTCTTCGAGCTGGCCATCGCCGATCTTTCCAAGGCGGCGTCGCTGTTCCGTCCCATCTGGGACTCCACCCAGGGCGTCGACGGGTGGGTCTCGCTCGAGGTGTCGCCGAAGGTGGCCCACGACACCGACACCACCATCACCGAGGCCAAGGCGCTGCATGCCCAGGCCGAGACGCCGAACCTCTACATCAAGGTGCCGGGCACCCCCGAGGGCATCCCCGCCATCGAGGAGCTGATCTTCGCCGGCATCCCCATCAACGTCACCCTGCTCTTCTCGCGGGAGCAGTACCTGGCCGCGGCCGACGCCTACTTGCGGGGGATGGAGCGGCGGCTGGAGGCCGGGCTCGGTCTCGACGTGGGCTCGGTGGCGTCGGTGTTCATCTCCCGGTGGGACGGCGCCGTGGCCGGAAAGATCAGCGACGAGTTACGGGGTCAGTTGGGCGTCGGCATCGCCAAGCGCACCTACAAGGCGTACCGAGATCTGCTTGTCTCCGAGCGCTGGCAGCGGCTGGCCGACGCCGGCGCGCGGCCGCAACGCCTGCTGTGGGCCAGCACGGGCACCAAGGACCCGAGCCTGCCCGACACCTTCTATATCTCGGCCCTGGCGTCCCCCCA
>JALZBN010000275.1 GCA_030947365.1 Actinomycetota bacterium | reverse complement strand
AGAGGAGACGACCCCACCGTCACCGCCGACGCAACGCGAGCGTTGGTGGCAGAGCTTGTCGGCGATCTCGATCCCACGCTCGTCGTCGAGGAACTGTCGGGCGACGACTACGAGCTCGCGGCCGTCGTCGACGCCGCCCAGACGCCAGGGTTCTTCACCTCCCGGCGCGTCATCGTCGCACGCGACGTAGGTCGCTTTACGACCCAAGACGTCACCCCCCTCGTCTCCTACATCGCCGACCCGCTCGACTCGACCACCCTCGTGCTGGTGGGCGGTGGCGGCCAGCTGGCGCGCTCGCTCACCGATGCGGTCCGCAAGGTTGGGCACGTGGTCGAGGCCGGGGTGCCCACGGGGAAAGCCCGGTCGACCTGGGTCGCCAACAAGGTGCGCGAGGGGCCCGTGCGTCTCGACGCCGGCGCGTCCGCCCTGGTGCAGTCCCACCTCGGCGAAGACGTGAGCCGGCTCGGCGCGCTGCTCGACACGCTGTCAGCCGCCTATGGCGAGGGCGCCCGTGTCAGTGCCGACCAGGTCGAGCCGTTTCTCGGCCGCGCCGGCTCTGTCGCGCCGTGGGAGCTCACCGACGCCATCGACAGGGGGGATACGGCTGCTGCCCTCGAGCATCTCCACCGGATGATGGGCGCCGGCGGCCGTCACGCACTTGTGATCATGGCGACCCTGCACACCGCGTACTCGAGGATGCTCCGCCTCGACGGTGCGGGCATCGCCGATGAGCGGGAAGCTGCTGCTGCCCTGGGCATGACGGGCTCGACCTTCCCGGCCAAGAAGGCGCTCACCCAATCCCGCAAACTCGGTTCTGCCGGCGTGAGCCGGGCCATCACCTTGCTTGCCGACGCCGATCTCGCCTTGCGCGGCACCGTCGACTGGTCGGCCGAGCTCGTGCTGGAGGTGCTCTGCGCCAGGCTGAGCCGTTTGGCGCCGCCGGCTCGGCGGGCGCGGTGAATTAGCTGGAAACGGAAGCGGAGCTGCGAGCGACGCGCTTCATCAGGCGCGACTTGCGGTTCGCAGCCTGGTTCTTGTGGATCACGCCTTTGGCGGCGGCCTTGTCGAGGCGCTTCACGGCCAGGCGCAACGACTCGGCCGTGTTGTCGGCGCCCTCGTCGGCGGAGCGAACGGCCAGCTTCACACGCGTCTTGATCTCGGAGCGCACGCCCTTGTTGCGGACCCGCCGCACCTCGTTCTGAAGGTTGCGCTTTTTCTGACTCTTGATGTTCGCCACAGCCCAAGCACCTTACCAGCGCGAACCGCAAGACTGAGACGGTGCACCTCAAGGGCCGCGAAGGCAACGAGCTGGAACTGACCCCGGTGGACTACCAGTTCCCGGAGAACAAGACCGACCCCTGGGACTCGAACCAGCTGCTTGTCAACGTAAGAGTGGCCTCGCGCCAAGGCACGTGGGAGGTAAGTGACCCGTGCCTGACAACGTGGGAAGCAAAGTCCCTAGCAACCTGGCTCCTGAGAGCAACGGCCGTGGGAACGGCGCGCGGGAGATCCACCTTCAGCGAGCCCAACGTAACGATGACAGCAAGCCGAGCGGGCGTAGCGGGCTGGTTCGAGCTGACAGCAGAGCTGGAGCTAGAAGAACGCCCCCCCTGGGCGAGAGACGGCGGCGCCCTAAGAGTAGAGCTAGCAGTAACGGAAGAGCAGCTACGAAGCGCAGCAAAAGAGTTGCGAGCCGAGCTCAGCCGATACCCGCAGCGGGGCGACGATCCAACGCTGTAGCGGCCCCCGGCCCTTCTCGCGCAAATGTGTGGCGTCTAGCGATGCAAATGCGCACGAAGCGTCCCGCCGGCTGGTTCCAGGAGGCGACCGGGTGGCCGGCGAGGGGGGGTCCCACGGCGGAGCGTCGGTGGAGCGACGGCGGAGCGTCGGTGGAGCGTCGGCGGAGCCGTGGGAGGGACCCCTTGCCGGTCAGGCCCCGGTCGCCGGGGCAAAGCGGCGACTTGGGCGAGAATGGACAGGAGTGATCGAACTAGAGCGCATCCGCAACCTCGCCATCATCAGCCACATCGACCATGGCAAGACGACCCTGTCCGACCGCATCCTGGAGGCGACCGGTGCTGTTGACCCGCGCGACATGCGCGCCCAGTACCTCGACTCGATGGATATCGAGCGCGAGCGGGGCATCACCATCAAGGCCCAGAACGTGCGCCTCGACTGGAAGGGCCACATCCTCCACCTGATTGACACGCCGGGCCACGTCGACTTCGGGTACGAGGTGTCACGATCACTGGCGGCGTGCGAGGGGGCAATCCTGCTCGTCGACGCCACCCAGGGCATCGAGGCCCAGACGCTCGCGAATTGCTACGCCGCGTTGGAGGCCGATCTGGAAATAGTCGCCGCCGTCAACAAGATCGACCTGGCCGTGGCCGACCCCGACCGGGTCTCGGGCGAGATCGAGAAGGTTCTCGGCATCGACGCGTCGACGATCCTGCGCATCAGCGCCAAGACCGGCGCCGGTGTGCCCGAATTGCTCGACGCGGTCGTCGCGCGCATCCGTCCTCCCGGCGGCGATGCCGGCGCGCCGCTCCAGGGCCTCATCTTCGACTCCTATTACGACCAGTACCGCGGCGTGATCAGCGCGGTACGAATCATGAACGGCGTGCTCAAGAGCGGCTCGCGGCTTCGCTTCATGCAGGCCGCCAAGACCCACGACATCGAAGAGATCGGCGCGCGCCGGCCGGT
>JALZBN010000055.1 GCA_030947365.1 Actinomycetota bacterium | reverse complement strand
AAGTGGAATGGCTCAGCGGCCTCGGTTTCATCCGCTTCAAGGGTGACGAGCCTCTGGCTGCCGAGAAACTCGGGAGGTGGCTCCGGGAGACGGGCCAGCAGTGGCAGTTCGAGGCGCTCACCGATCTCAGTCGAAGAGCGCATACGGGTGTCGAGTGTCTCGAGCAAGATTGCCAGGCCGATTCCCAGCAAGAGGCCGAGCAGCAGTCCTCCGGCCGCCATCGTGACTGGCTTGGGTTGCACTTTCTCGCCGGAATCGGCGGGCCGTACCAAGACCGCGCTTGAGGACTGGACGGCCTGGAGCGTCTGCACCTGACGCAACTTGTCTTGCAGCGACGCGTAGAGGGGCGTCGTCTGGCCATCCGTGGTCTGGAGCGGCGCGAGTTGGGCCTGGATGTTCTTGCTCACGGCCTCGAGCTCAGTGGCATCGAGATCGCGCCGGTAACGGGTGAACTGGTCGGCATACGACGTTGCCAACTTGCGCGCCAGTGCCGACGACGACCGTTTCACCGAGAAAACGAGGAGGTCGGTGGTCTCCTTCACCTGCACGGAGGACGACTCCAGGAACTTCCCCGTCGGCTCGGACAGCCCGTTGGCGGCGATCACGTTGCCGGCGAGCGACGGCACTCGGGCCAGCTGGACCTGGGTGTCGATCAGCCTGGCGGCGGTCTGCGCGTCGGTGTAGGGGAGCTGGGTGGTGCTCAGCGTTTCTGCCAGATTGTTGCGGTTGATCAAGACCTCAGCGGATGCCGAATACACCGTTGCCTGGCTGAACGAGACCGCGAGGGAGACGACGAGCACGACGGTGGCTGTGATCAGGATGACGGGCAGCCGCCGTCGCAGAATGCCGAGATAGTGCTGGAGGTTGGAACCCTCAGTCCGCCGAGAGCCAGTTGACATGACCCCGACTCTACTGACGGCGCTCAGCGGAAAAATGACATCGTCAACGGCGCACGGGCGGGGGCCGACCCCCCTACTTTCGGTGACGGCGCTGGGCGACGGTCGTCGGGACCGGGGCGACCGTTGTCGGGACCGGGGCGACCGTTGTCGGTACCGGGGCGACCGTTGTCGGTACCGGGGCGACCGTCGTCGAGGTCGCTCCCGCCGCTCCTGGCCCGAAGCGGGCGAGATACTGGGCCTTCCCGTTCGGGAAGTTGGCCAGCACGCCGCCGCCCCAGTCCGCGTCGTAGTACGCCTGGTAGCGCACGTTGCTCGTGGAGAACCAGTTCGCCATCTGGTCGACGTAGTAGGGATTGTCGCCGCCACCGCCCTGTGCGTCGCCCAGCTTGTACAGGCCCCATTCGGGGAAGCTCACGGGCTTGGCATGGGCCGTTGCGAAGAGGCGGTGGTCGTTGAGGCCGAGTGGCCGGCTGACCTGCCAGTCCCAGCGCTGAGCTGGGGTCGAAGTGGAGTCCATCCACTTGATGTCGTAGTTGTCGATCCCGATCACGTCGACTGACGCGTCCCCCGGGTAGAAGGAATCGAATGTCGTCAGCGGCGACCCGCCCTGCACGCCGGCGTTCACGTTCCAGTCGAAGGTGAAGCTCGTTCCCGGTACCGACCGCATTGTCGAAACGACCCGTGCATAGAACGCCTTGTAGGAGGCGGGATCCGTACCTGCGTACCAGGGCTGCGAAATGTTGTTCATCTCCCAGCCGAGCCGTATCACCGACGCTCCGAGGCCCCGGCTCACCATGTTCGCGGCCAGTGTTCGGAAGTTGGTATCGAAGTAGCCGGCCGCGCCGGCTGCCAGCTGACCCTTGTTGGCATCGATGAGCAGAGGCACGCCGAGCACGAGCCGACGGGTCGGGGATGCCGTAACCCACGGCGACCACGCGTCGAGAAGCCAACTGGGATTCGACACGTCATTCCAGGTCTTCGAATGGTCGGCGTAGTCGACCGCGTAGTCGACTGGCGCCCCGAGCTCGGACGAGAAGCTGTTGACAGCAGCGACGGCTGCTGGTCCCTCGTAGAGCCCTTCGGCGCCCAGCCCGGCGGCGCGCGCTCCGGAGGCTGGAGTGAGTAACGAGGCGATGGTTACAGCCCCCGCGACCGCCGTCGTTATGGCTAGCGGGTACCTTGGTCGGCGCATGGTCGTGGTTCCTTCCCAGTGAGAAGCCCCGGTGGCGGTCTTGCCTCACTGGTGTCGGCCGAGGATCGGAAAAGCTTGAGTGCGCCGGCAGTGACGTGATCCCGTTGCGCCGCCGGCGGTTGGTCCAGGTCTCCATAGCCGTCGTTGGAGGCTGGGCTGTCTGGATGCTCATCTCCTTGGCGCTGGTGGCCCTCGATGTCCGCGCCGGTCAGCAGGCCGCTGAGCGGGCGCGAAAGACCCCACCCGCCGACTTCCTCAGCTCAATGCCGGTGAACGAGCTGCATCACGCCCAGTCGCACCTTGCCGCGGCCCATGACCGTCTGAGCGGTGCTGTATTCGCTCCACTGCGGCTGATGCCCGTCGTGGGACGACAACTCGAAAGCTTCGGTCGAGTGACCGACGCCGCCAGTCAGGTGGGCGGAGTGTCGGCCGACGCTGTCGCCGCGGCCCAGGCACTGGCGGCGGGCGATCACAACAGCGGTCCCCAGCGAGTGCAGTTGCTGCGGGGACTTTCCGACATCGCCACCAAGGCGGACGCCCGGCTGGCTCGAATCGGAATTGGTTCCGGTAACGCGCTGATCTGGCCGGCTTCGAGCGCCCACGACCGGTTGAAGACCCAGCTGCGGCGGTTGCGCACTGGCATGCAAAAGGGGAGAGCCGGCGCGTCCGCCACCGCTGACTTGCTTGACGGTCCCCGGCGGTACCTCGTGCTCGCCGCCAACAATGCTGAGATGCGCGCCGGCTCGGGCATGTTCCTCAGTGCCGGCGTTCTTGAAACCGGCGGCGGTCGCTTTGGGCTGTCCGACTTTCAATCGACAGTCGACCTTCGCTTGCCTGGCGATGTCGTGCCGCTCGAGGGAGACCTCGCGGCCAGATGGGGGTGGCTGCACCCGAACGAGGAATGGCGCAATCTCGGCGTGTCGCCCCGGTTCGACGTCACTGCCCCGCTTGCGGCCAAGATGTGGGAGGCGCACGGCGGCGGCCCAGTCGACGGTGTCCTTGCCCTCGACGCTGAAGCACTCCGGGCTGTTCTTGTGACAATTGGCCCGGTCGCCGTGGACGGCCAGCTCGTCGACGCCACCAACGTCGTCGAACGAGTCCTGCACGGTCAGTACTTCCAGTTCGAGGGCGATGTCGACCAGAGCGCCCGGCGCGAAGAACTGGGCAAGATCGCGAAGTCCACCGTGGCAGGCCTCGAGGAGCGCAGTTGGAATGTCGGCGTTCTCGGCAGCGAGTTGGGGCGCGCATCGCGAGGACGCCATCTCATGGCGTGGTCATCGCGGCCGACCGAGCAAGAGGGCTGGGCCGCGGCGGGGATCGACGGCGCGATCGACGGCAACTCAATGCTTGTCGCCGTGCTGAACCGGGGCGGGAACAAGCTCGACCGTTTCCTCGACGTGAAGGCGGGCTTGGAGTTGCACCGTTCCGGCGCGATCACCCATGGCGTCCTGCGGGTACAGGTGCGCAATCAGGTTCCCAGTGGAGAGCCGAATTACGTCTCGGGACCTCTTCCGGAGAGCGTGCCGCGCGAGCAATACGCGGGCATTCTGGCCGTGACACTTCCCGGCGACGCGAGCGGTGGGCGGATCGACGGCGAGAATCAGCTCGTTGCCGCCGGCCCCGACGGCCCGAGCAGGGTCGTGGCCGCGTTCTTTACCCTTGGGAAGGGGCAGTCGCGCTCGTTTGTCGTCAGATTCGAGCTCTCAGAAGGACGCGATGTCCTGACCGTTCGGCCGTCGGGCCGCTTACCGGCTGTCGCGTGGAGCAGGGACGACAGCCGGTGGAGCGACGACACTTCGCGGGCCATAAGTTTTTGAGTTCCGACTTGCATTTGGCTAAATGTTCGGGCACTCTAAGAAGTCCAACTCATCTATCCGATCGGCGGAGGTTGACATGGGCGTCAGACACAGCAACGGAATCACGAGAATCAAGCGTCTCGTCGTTGTTGCTGCGTTCCTGACGGGGCTGGGGGCCCCAGTTGCTGCGTACGCGGACGGGGCGTACACGAACACTCCCGCGCCAAACGTTGGATCGAGTGACCCTGGGGTTGCCCCGGCTGTGGTGCACACCCAGTCGGCGGGAACATTCAGCCTGCCACTGACTGGTGCGGACATCGCCGAGATGAGTGTCATCGGAGCTGGCGCGGTTGTCGCCGGTACGGTGCTCGTTCGGCGCGCTCGCCGCACCGACTGACCCGGCTCCTCGGCGGGGGCAGATCCTCGTGAGCGGGTTCCGCGGGCTCTTTGTGGCGGTCATCCAGGTGTGGGCGTGACGATCGTTCATCACTCCGATCGGCACCTACGCCGGGCTGGGCCCGTCGACGCCGCGCCCGCGCTATGGACTCCCGGCGACGTCGATGGCGCGCGTGACGCATCCAGGTCTGGCCGCCGCCCTCTCCGAACGATGCTGCTCGGTCTCGACGCCATCGCCATCACGGCCGGATGGGCCCTTGCCGGGTGGTTCACCGGAGGCACGCGCAATGGTGCGCTAGAGACGACACTCGCCCTGGGCCTGATGGTGCCGACCACCCTGCTCTTGCTCATGACCCACCGCCTGTACCTGGCGCGCGTCTGCAGTTTGCGGGCGGTTGAGACCGAGCGCCTCGGCCGCGCGGTCACGCTTGCAGCCATTGTCGCGGCTCTGAGCAGGGCTGTCGTTCCTATCCCGCTCACCGACTCGTGGCTTGTCGCCGGTGGATTCCTCGGCTTCGCCTTCCTCTACCTGTCGAGGAGCGCGTATAGAGGTTGGCTCACCGGACAGCGCCGAGCGGGCCGGTTTCAGCGCTCTGTCGTCGTCGTCGGCACCAACAGCGAAGCCGCCCAGCTGTGCCAGATCGTCGCCGATCACCCCGAGCTCGGATTCGACGTCATCGGCACGATCGGCGACGCTCAGCCCCGGCTCGGTCATTCTCCCGATGTCCGTCATCTGGGTTCCTTCGGTGACCTCGTCGAGGTTCTCTCCGAGCACGGGGTGACGGGGGCGATCGTCGCGACGACGGCGATGACCTCCGACCAGCTGAACCTCCTCACCCGCACGCTGCTTACGCTGGGAATCCACGTCCATCTCTCGAGCGGTCTCCTGGGGATTTCCCACAGCCGCCTGCGAGCCCAGCCCCTGGCGCACGAACCGTTGTTCTACGTCGAGCCCTTGAGACTCGCCGGTTGGCAGGTCGCCCTGAAGCGGGCGATCGACATGGTGCTGGGGTCGGTCGGACTCATCGTTATGGCGCCGTTGGTCGTGTTCATCGCAATCGTCATCAAGCTCGACAGCCCCGGGCCCGTGTTCTTTCGCCAGACCCGGGTCGGGCGCAACGGCCGCCACTTCTCGATGGTCAAGTTACGCACCATGGTCGTCGACGCCGAGAGCCGGTACTCGGATCTGGCGGCGACGATGTCAGGCCGCACCGGCCCGCTTGTCAAGCTGCGCGAAGACCCGCGGATCACCATCGTGGGTCGCTTCCTGCGGGCCACGAGCATCGACGAGCTACCTCAGCTGTTCAATGTCGTAATGGGTTCTATGAGCCTCGTCGGCCCACGCCCCAACCTGTTGGTGGAGGCGGCCGGGCTCGACCCGGTTTTTCTGGCCCAAAAGGGTCGCATGCGCCCCGGCATCACCGGCTTGTGGCAGGTGGAGGCGAGGGACAACCCTTCGTTCAACGCTTACCGGCGCCTCGATCTCTTCTACCTCGAGAACTGGTCCACCGGCCTCGATCTCGCCATTTTGCTGGCCACGTTCCACAGCGTCGTGAGCCGCGCCGTGCGACACATCTTGGGCCGGCCAGGGGTGCGGGTCGGGTCGGCCGCGCTCGCCCTCGAGTAGTCCTTGGGCTTGGGCTACCGCGAGGGCATGCCGCTGATCGCGCCGGTCATGTGCAGCCGGCGCGCCAGCTCGGCGCTCTCCTTCAGACATTCCCATGCCCTCGAGTCGCCGCGATCGGTGAGCGACGATCCCCAGTCGTTGAGCACCCGGGCTACGAGCGGCAGAGCGCCGGAAGCCCGATTGCTGTCGACGGCCTGCTGGAAGGCCTGATCGCAGTCTTCCCAGCGTCTCGAGGCGGTCAGGACGAGCGCTTGGTAGCGGGTGCTCGCGCCCTTGCAGATGTAGGAGCGGTCGTCGAAGATCATCCGCGCCGTTGGAACGCCAAGCGGTCCTTGAAGGGAGCGCCCACGCGCCGGATCTCTCAAGAGGGTGGCGGTCTCAACCAGGTCGGTGATGAGTAGCTGGGTCTCGGGATCCGGCGCGGGCCGATTGGCGCCGAGCTGGGCGACGCACGAGTCGAACTCCCGGGTCGCCTCGTCGTCTCGTCCCATCCGGGCGCACAGCAGGGCGAGCCGCGCCCGCCAGTACAAGTCGCTGCGGCCGTACGCTCGTTCCCGGCACACGTCGAGCAGCTCGTGGCGTTCGTCGCGATCGCCCCAATCGAGCACGATCCAGAACTGTTGGCCCCAGAACCTGTCGTCGGGGCGGCCATCGCCCGTCTCCGCGCTGAGCGCTCGCACGGTGAGGCTGCCGGCGCGGGCATCTTCGGCGCGCCCGTCACGCAGGGCCTGCATCGTCGCCCACAGGGCGGCGTCACGGCGATCGGCGGGGGTGCCGTGTTGTTCGGCATGGGCGCGCCTCTCGCTGATGAGACGGTCTGCGTCCTGCATTCGCCCGGCGCGCAGCAGCGAGGGCACTGTCTCGTTCCCGACGCTGGGAGGGCGCGTAGTCGATGCCTTTTGGTGCTGAGAGCGTGCCTTGGCGGGCGCGCGAGCGGGCACAGGGGCGGGCGCCGTGGCCAAGCCGATTGCGCTGCGTAGCTCGTCGGTGAGCGCGAGGTCGAGCTGCTCCTCGAACCGGTCTACGTCGATCACAAGGCGGCCCTCGTCCCAGTCGTGTCTCCTGTGTCCTCGGCGCGCCGGGCCGCGACCTTGAGGCCGTGTGAGCCATTATCGAGGAATGGAGCGCTCTCGACTCACGTTGGCCGTGCTCGCGGTCACGACCGTGGCGCTACCCTGTGCGGAGCCTGCGAAAGAGTCACCCGGGCCCCGACCGTGACCAAAACGCCCGACGCCAGAAGCGCTGCCTCCCGCCTGATTCAGGCCGCGAGACGAACTGCTCCAGACCAATCCGTACTCGCCTTCGGCGATATCCATCAAGCCGCCGTGGGATTCGGCGAGCGAGATTCGTTCCGTGTGGGTGACGGCGCGTGGGAGCTTCGCCACCACGGCGCCGTGGTCGATTCCGGAAGCGACGGGCCGGGCACGTGGAAGCGGGTGGACGAGTTCCTCGGCGCGGTTGCGGGCCATCCCGTTCTCGGGTTTCTCGGTTTCGACCTGCACCGCGGCACCGACAGCAGACTGCGGTCGGCGCGACGGCTGAGCACCTACCTCGCCGTCCCCGAAGATCTGACCCGGGTGGGCGCGGAGACGGTGACCGCGCCGGCGCCGGCC
>JALZBN010000054.1 GCA_030947365.1 Actinomycetota bacterium | reverse complement strand
TCGGCGCGGTGCGCCGGCGCGCCGAGCCGGCCGAGCCGGGCGCCAATGGCCTCGGACGGCACGCCGAGGGCAAGCGCGGCGCCGGCGGCGCAGGCGACGTTGACAGGGAACACGTCGGCAACGACCGTCCCGATTGGCCGGCCGGCCACCCGCACCTCGATGCCCGCGCCGCTGCTGTCAACGAATACGTCGGCAGTCGGGTCCGATGCCGAACAGCGGACGATGCGGGCCGCATCGACCTTCGGCGCCGTCACCGCCGCTACTCGCTCGTCGTCGGCGTTGATCACCACCTTTTCGGCGCCGTCGAAGATCTCTGACTTGGCCTCGGCGATCGCATCCAGCGATCCGAATCGCTCCAGGTGCACGGGCCCCACCGCGGTGAGCACGCTGACGGTCGGTTTGATCCACGAGCACAAATCGGCGATCTCGCCTTTGGCAAAGGTGCCCATCTCGGCGATGAACACCTCCGTACCCGGCGCGAGCGAGTCGTTGATCGCCTTGGCCAACCCGAGGCGGTTGTTGAAGCTGGCGGGGCTGGCGACAACTTCGAACGTGCCGGTCACGAGGTCACGTACGTGCTCCTTGGTGCTCGTCTTGCCGTACGAGCCGGTGATGGCCACCACTCGGGGCGACACCCGCCGCAGCGTGTCGGCGGCTTGGCGCACGAACTGCTGCGACAAAGCGCGCTCGACAGGAACCATCACCAAGAGCGCAGCGTCGACGAGCAGTGGCACCACGACCGCCACGATCGGGGCGGCGATCTCGGAAGTCGCCGTCGCCAGAGTCAGCGCGAGCGCCCCCACCTCGAGGACGACGGCGGTGGCGACCAGGCGCTTCAGCCGCGCCGTCCAGCGGAGGGGCGAGGTGCGTCCTCGAAGCCGCAAACCGACGGGACCGGTGGCCACCACCGCCGCGGCCACGAGGCCGGCCCCCCTCACCCAGAACCCCAGGCCGAGACCGACCACGCCAAGGGCGGCAAGAGCCGGGTTCGGCGGTCGCCCCACCCACCAGCGTGCAGCAAAGCGCGTCGTGGACCCGGGGATGTAGTGCTCGCGCTGCGCCACCCGGGCCCAACGAACAGTTGCCAACGCGGCCGCAAGCGCGCCGGCAACGAGAGCGACGATCGTCACGGCGCGATGGCCACGAGGGCGCGCTCAACCGCAGCACGCAATTCCTGGGGATGGGTGAAGCAGGCGAAGTGGTCGCCGGCCAGCTCGGTGAGATTGGCGCGCCGGAGCACCGACGCCGCGGCGCGCGCGCCGTCGATAGGCGCAGCCGTGTCACTCGCGCCCCACACGAGCTCGACCGGGCACGCGATCTGCTTCAGCACATCGTCATACGACTCGGCGACGGTCTTCACCAGCACCGAACGCATGACCCCTTCGGCGCGGCGGTAGTCGTCCGAGCCGTAGCGCTGGCGCGCCGACTCCATCCGTGACTCGCCCACAACCCCCACCCGGTTCAGTGCTCGCACCAGCCGGAACCCGAGACGGGGTCGTGCACCGGCGCGCCGGGCGAGCGGTACACCGCTTAGTACCAAGGCACTGACCTTGTGGGGAAAGCGCGCCGCGAGCTGAAGGGCGACTTTTCCTCCGAACGAGTGACCGACGACGACGGCAGGTGCAACCAGCTCGTCGAGGACAGGCGCCAACGCCTCGGCGAACTCCGAGCTACCCCACGCCTCGGGAGGAGCCGGCGACGCGCCGAATCCGGGCAGGTCGAGCGCAACCGAGTCGAGCCCCTTCAGCACGGCAGACCAGTCGCGGTGATCCCGGCCCCAGCCGTGCAACGCCAGTACCCGTGGCGACGCGCCGGCGCGCGCCCCGAAGATCCGGCCGTCGCAAAAGGTCTTCAGAGCCATCACCCAGGAGTATGGACCGCGCCGCGCCTAACGGCGGGCCCAGGCGTCGGTCGCGTTGGTGAGGGCCACGACATCGGCCGGCAACCTTCCGCTAGCCACGTCTGCGATCGTCACGACCTCCAACACCGATCGGAGCGTCGCGCGGGTGGCGATCCACACGTCTTTGAGCGCTGCCGCGGGCCCGGCGTACTCGACCTCCTCAGGCGGCAACCCCCGAACGTCGGCGAGCGCCCCTTCTACGGCGCGCACGACATCGGCGATCGTGATCTGCTCGGCCGGAACGACCAGCCGGTAGCCACCAACCGCGCCGCGCTGGCTGCCGACGATGCCGGCGCGCCGGAGATCACGCAGGATGTTCTCGAGGAAGTTCAGGGGGATGTCCTGGGCGGCGGAGATCACGTCGCCCTTCACTGGTCCGGCGCCGGCCGCCGCGAGCTCGACGAGAGCGCGGACGGCGTAGTCGACCTTCGCAGACACGCGCATGACTCGTCAGACCCGAGCGCTCTGCACCGTGGGCCCGATGGGCCGCAAGAAGACCTCGGAGCCGCGCGCCAGGCTGAGGCTCTCGGCCTGGGCCCTCGTGAGCTGCACCGATACCGGCTCACCGTTCCCGACGGCCATCGCCTCGACGCGCACTTCGAAACCCAGCCGGACCAGGCGCTCGATGCGCGCCGGTACCGCGCCGTCGGCCGGACCGAGCAGCACCTCGATGTCATGCGGGCGGACCAGATGGCCGTTGACGTTGGTGACCGCGCCGAGAAAACGCATCACGAACTCGTTCGCCGGCCGATCGTAGAGATCCTCCGGTTTACCAACCTGTTCAATCACGCCGTCGTTGACAACCGCGATCTCGTCGGCGACTTCCATCGCCTCTTCCTGGTCATGAGTCACGAATACCGTGGTCACGTGAACCTCGTCGTGCAGCCGGCGCAGCCAGTCGCGCAACTCCTTCCGCACCTTGGCGTCGAGAGCGCCGAACGGCTCGTCGAGCAGCATTACCTCGGGCTCGACGGCCAAAGCTCGGGCCAACGCCATGCGTTGGCGTTGCCCACCCGAGAGCTGTGACGGCAGCCGCTCGGCGAACTGCTCGAGATGCACGAGCTGCAACAGCTCGTTCACCCGTTCACGAACCTCATCCTTGGGCCGCTTGCGAATCTCCAACCCGAAGGCCACATTGCGGAAAACGTTGAGGTGCTTGAAGGCGGCGTAGTGCTGGAAGACGAACCCGACGTTGCGTCGCTGCGGCGGCAACGAGGTCGAGTCCTCGCCCGCGATCTCCACCGTTCCGGTGTCGGCCCGTTCGAGCCCGGCGATGATCCGTAGCAGTGTCGACTTCCCTCCCCCGCTGGGTCCGAGCAGCGCCGTGAGCGAGCCCGTCGGGATGTCGATCGAGACATTGTCGAGCGCGACGAAATCACCGAATCGCTTCGTGACGTCGGTTACCCGGATGCCCATCAGGCGGGCTGCTTCCTCCGCAGCAGGTTGATGACTATCAGTATCACGATGGCGATGAGGGCGAGGGCCATCGACGCGGTGTACGCGGTCGTCTGATCGAAGTTCTGAAAGCTCTGGTCCACCACCAAGGTGACAGTCTGCGTCTTGTCGACCAACCGACCCGAGACGACGGCCACCGCCCCGAACTCGCCCAACGCCCGCGCCAACGTCAGCACGACCCCATAGCCGAGGGCCCACTTGATGGCCGGCAGGGTTATGCGGCGAAACGCCTGAAGGCGGCTGGCCCCCAGGGTCCAGGCTGCCTGCTCCTGGTCGACCCCGACCTCTTCGAGCACCGGCGCGACTTCGCGCACTACGAGAGGCAAGGATACGAACACCGTGGCCAGCACCATGCCCGGCAGGGCAAAGATGACCTGGAACCCATTGTCCTGGAGGAAGCCGCCAACGGGAGAGAAGCGGCCGTACACGAGGATGAGGGCCAGACCGACGACGACCGGCGAGACGGCGAGGGGGAGGTCGATCACTGCGCTGAGCAGGCGCTTGCCCGGAAAGCGGTGCCGCACGAGGAGGATCGCCGCGCCGACCCCGAAGATCGTGTTCAGCACGACGGTCCAGAGCGCCACGATGATCGTTACCTGGAAGGCGTGCACCACGGAGTGGTTGGTCAGCGCGTCGACGACGGGTTGCACGCCGTTCTCAAACGTGCGCCAGAACACGAGACCGACGGGAATGACCAGCAGGAAGGCCAGGTACGTGAGCGCCACCAAACGCAGCGCCCACCGAGCCTTCCAGTTCCTACGCACGGCGCGCCACCCAGCGCTGGAGAAGGTCGAGCGCCAGAAGGACGAACAGGGCGATGAGAAGCAGCACAGTCGCGACCGCCGCCGCTCCAGTGGTGTTGTCCGTCTCGATCTGGCCGAAGATGTGCACCGCAGCAACCTCGGTCTTGAACGGGAGGTTGCCGGAGATCAACACCGTGGCCCCGAACTCACTGATGGCCCGGGCGAAGGCCAGGGCGGTTCCGGCGAAGATCGCCGGAATCAGGTTCGGCAACACCACTCGTCGGAAGATCGCGAACGATCCCGCTCCCAATGAGGCCGCGGCTTCCTCCATTTCGCGGTCGAGCTCGAGCAAGACCGGTTGCACGGTGCGGACAACGAAGGGAAGCGTGACGAACAGCAACGCAACGATGACTCCCGCTTGGGTATAGGCGAGCTCAATGCCAAGGGGACTGTTGGCGCCATAGATCGCCAGGAGCACCAGGCCGGCGACGATTGTCGGCAGAGCGAAGGGCAAGTCGATCATGGCGTCGACAAAGCTCTTCCCAGGAAAGTCGTCACGAACCAGCACCCATGCGATCAGGGTGCCCATGACGACGTTGACGAGGGCGACGATTGCCGACGCGATCACTGTCAGCTTGATCGAGGCAAACGCTTCGGGCGTGGTCACCGCGCTCCAAAAGCCCCCTAAGCCGTTGTCTCCGGCGCGCCAGGCCACCGCTCCCAGCGGGATCAGCACCAACAGGCTGAGCCACAGCACCGTGACGCCCACGCCAAGGGCAGTTCGCCTTTCGACACGGCTTAGCGGAGCGGTCCGGCCCAGGCCGGGCCGGCTCAGCGCAGCAGGAGCGTCAGCCAACCGAGATTCCGTTGCCTCGCTGTATGTCCGCCATGATGCTGCTGCCGGGGTCGAAAAACTTCTTGGAGACGACGGTCCAGCCGCCGAAGTCGTCGATCTTGAACAGTCCCGTCGGCGTCGGGAAGGAGTATGGGCCCTTCACCCCCGCCACGACCGGCCGGTAGCCGTTGTCGGCGAAGATCTTCTGCGTCGAGGGTTCGTAGAGGTACTTCAAGAAGGCCTGCGCCTGCTCGGGGAACTTCGTCGTCTTCGTCACCGCCGCCGGGTTCTCGATCAGGATCGTCGAGTCGGGCACGATGTAGTCGATGGGCTGAGCCTTCTGCTGAGCGAAGATTGCCTCGTTCTCGTAGGCGATGAGCACGTCACCCTGTCCGGACGTGAATGTCTGAAGTGACTTGCGCGCCGAGTCGTCTTGCACCGCGACGTTCTTGAACAACGATGTGAGATAGGCCACCCCGTCCTGCTCCGTGCCCGCGCGCTTCACGGCCTGCCCGAAGGCAGCCATCACGTTCCAACGGGCTCCGCCGGAGGTGAAGGGGTTGGGAGTGATGACCTTGACGCCGGGCTTGATCAGGTCGGCCCAGGTCTTGATGTGCTTCGGGTTGCCCTTGCGAACGACGAAAACGACAACCGAGTCGGTCACCATTCCCTTGTACGGGTTGGCGTTCCAGTCCGGCGCGACAATGTCTTTTTTGACGAGACGCGTCATGTCAGGCTCCAGCGAGAAGGCCACGTAGTCGGCCGCGAGCCCGGATTCGACGGCGCGACTCTGGTCGCCGGACGCGCCGTATGACTTGCTGAACGTCACCTTGGAGCCTTCGCTCGTCTTGGCGAACGCGCCCGTGATCTTGTCGTAGGCCTCCTGGGGTGTCGAGTACGCCACCAGTGCGAGCTGAGCCCCGGGGAGTGCCGGCGCGCCGTTGCCGCCAGTGCTCGCAGCCTTGCTGCCGTCAGTGCCGCCGCACGCGGCCACAACGGCAACGGCTAGGAACAGTCCGGCGATCTTGCGGGGTCGACTCATCCGACATTCCCTCTCTCGTTTGAACGGCGTAGAGGTTTACCACAAAGTTGATTGTCTTAGTCAATTTTCCCAGCCAGCGCAGAAATGCAGAGCGCGGCTCGTCTCGGGCATGATGTGCGGGCCAATAACAGGGTTGGACGAACAGGAGGCAGCTGGTGGCCACCATTATCAAGGTCATGTTCGACGATCACTCCCGCATTCGGAGGTTGTTCGACAGGGCCAAGCGGATGCCCAATGACCTCGACACCGCAATCGCCATCTGCCAAGAGCTCGACATCCACACGACGATCGAGGAAGAGATCGTCTACCCGGCGCTCGAAGACCTAGCGCCCGACATGGCTCACGGCGCCGAGGCAGACCACGAGAAGGCGAGCGGGCTCGTTGACGCCATCTACAAGATCGAGCGTTTCGACCCGGGGCTCCGGCCGCTCGTCGAACAACTCGAGCGCATCGTTTCCCGGCATGTGGAATGGGAGGAGCGGGAGATGTTCCCGCTGATCAAGACTGAGCTGCGCCACGAGATCGACGAGATGGGGCGGGTAGCTTTTGCTCGCCGCCAAGAAGAGCTCTCAGGCATCGGCTCTCCGCGCCGGCTGAGCAACGCCGAAGTCGTTCCCAACAGTGGCTGGGGCAACAGCGGCTGGGGCGGCAGCGTCGCTGGCGCCGGCTGGTAGAGGACGTGCGCAAAGGCTTGTCACTTGCCCTGGTCATGGCGGCCGGATTCGGTGTGCTCACCGCGTGCTCCAGCGACAAGACCGAGACGGTCGCTGTAGAGGCGACGGAGCCGGGGAACGGTCAGTTCAAGATTTCGGCGCCCGCCAGTGTTTCTGGAGGCGTCGTCAAGATCGACTTCAAGAACTCGGGCAAGGCCTCGCACGAGGCCCAGGTCGTCAGGGTGGAGGGTGACCACACCCAGGCCGAGGTTGTCGACAACGTTGCCGGCGACAGCACCTCCATCCCGTCATGGTTGTTCGCCGAGGGCGGGGTCGGCTCGACGGCACCGGGACAGTCGCGTTCCGCGACGGTGAAGCTGTCCCCCGGCAAGCACTTCGTCATCGACACGGGCACCGACGACAACAACAATTCGTTCGCCAAGGGTGGTGCAGTGGCAGCCCTCACCGTCACGGGTGACTCCGGCGGGAAGGTCCCGCAGTCCGGCGCGAGGATCGAAGCCAAGGACTACGAGTTCACCATCCCCACGCTCAAGGCCGGCACCCAGTCGATCACGTTCGACAACGTCGGCCACCAACCCCACGTGCTCTTTGCGGCGCCTATCGCTGCGGGCAAGACGCTCGACGACGTCAAGGCCGCTCTTACGTCGCAGGATCAGTCGTCGGGCCCGCCCCCCGTCGATTTCACCAAGGGCACGTCGGTCTCTGCCGTCGAGGGCACCAAATCGGTGGCAACGAGTCTCTCCCTGGAGAAGGGCAACTACGTCTTCATCTGTTTCCTCTCCGACCGTGGCGGCGGGCCACCGCACTTCACCCTCGGCATGCTCGAAGAAGCGGCGGTGACCTGAGATGGCCTCGGCTTCACCGTCGCCCACACC
>JALZBN010000274.1 GCA_030947365.1 Actinomycetota bacterium | reverse complement strand
CCGATCGAGGGCTCATTGAACACCAACTCCTCGGCGGCCACGCCTGCCATGGCGATAGCTATGGTCGCCTCCATATCGCCCCGGGTCGGCAACACCTTCCCGTCGGCCAGCAGGGACAGGTGACCAACACCCTGACCTCGGGAGATGATGGAGAGCTTCTCCACCAGATCGGTCTTGCCCAGCGCCACGGCCACCACCGCATGGGCGCCCTCGTGGTAGGCAATCCGGCGCTGATCCTCAGTCGAAAGGATGGTGGCACGGCGGCGCGGTCCACTGAGCACCCGTTCGACCGCTTCGTCCAGATGGACACGGGTTACCGCCACCGATCGTTCACGCACGGCCAGGAGCGCAGCTTCGTTGAGTACGTTGGCAAGATCGGCGCCGGTGAAGCCGGGGCTGGCTGCTGCGATGGCGGGAAGGTCGGTCGGAGCGTCTTCCAGACGTTTTCCCTTGGCGTGAAGGCGCAGAATATCGAGTCGCCCAGCGGTGTCGGGGCGTTCGACGGTTACTTGGCGGTCGAAGCGTCCGGGGCGCAAGAGCGCCGGATCGAGGATGTCGGGTCGGTTGGTAGCCGCGATCACCACCACCCCCTCGGTTGGTGAGAAGCCGTCCATCTGAACCAGCAACTCGTTGAGCGTCTGTTCTCGCTCGTCGTGGCCCCCCCCGAGGCCGGTGCCCCTTTGACGCCCTACTGCGTCGAGCTCATCGATGAACAGGATGGCCGGAGCCGAGGACCGAGCCTGACGAAACAGATCCCGCACCCGCGCCGCACCGACACCCACCAGCGACTCCACGAACTCCGACCCCGACACGCTGAAGAACGCCGCCTGAGCCTCGCCAGCCACTGCCCTCGCAAGGAGGGTCTTGCCGCACCCCGGAGGGCCCATCAGGAGCACGCCCTTGGGAGGTCGGGCGCCCATTCGATCGAAGGCTGAACGATCGGCGAGGAAGTCACGCACCTCAACAAGCTCGGCCAGCGGCTCGTCGGAAGCGGCGACGTCCGCGAATGTGGACGAACCCGGCTGTTTCAGCCTCCGGTCGCCGATGCGCCCGAACAAGGAGAATTCTTTGGTACCCCCACCGGGCCGGGACAGGGAGAAAAGCAGAGCGAACAGGTCAGCGAGAATGAGCAGCGGCAAGAGGAACTGGGCCAGGAACCGGATCAGACGCTTCGTGGACTGAGAGTCGACGGTGATACGGGTGCCGCCCGTGTAGAAGGTCTTCAGCAGATCGTTGGTGGCGGCATCACTGCTCGGATAGGAGGTGAAGAACCGCACAGACGGTTGGCCCGGTGCCGTCACCAGGGTTCCCGTGATGCGAGCATCCTCATCGAGAAACCGCGCCGTCTTGAGGTTGTGGTCGTTGGCGGCGCGGATGACAACGTCGAGCGGTAGCTCTCGGCCGGGTGACGCCGGGCGCAAGACGTAGAGAGCGGCGCCGTAGACAGCGAGGAGCACCAGCAGGGCGATCGCCAAGTCACGCGTTGGGCTGCGATCAGGAAACCTGGGCCGCCTCCGCTCTTGGCCAGACGAGTTCGGCTTCACCGGTACCGCCGCCCGGGCACGGGAGTTGTCAGTGTCGCGTGGTTGCATCGTCATCGGCTGATGCCTCCTCGGTTGAGGGAAGTACCACTGCCGCGGAACGAGCATGGCCGACGTTTGTCGACGACGCTCGGAGGCAACGATGGGTCGCCTTGCGACGAGATCCGGGATTGAGTGCTGTGACGAGATGGTTCAACTCGGCATCAGACTCTCACTCTTACCTTAAGGATTGCTGAAGCCCTGGCGCGACCCAGCAGATCGGTGCTTGCCGCTCACCTCGGGCCCCAGCCTCTCCCGGTTGTGCAAATCGGAGGTTGCCTCCTCCTGAGAGAGAGGGGTCTCGCCGTTCGTGCCGAATGGTGCTCGCTGGGTCAGCTTCGGTTGCGGCGTCGACGGTCGGCAACTATCAAAAGACTGCCGAGCAGAACAAACGCGAAGGCTATGGCACTCCATCGGAGGATGTAGGCGCCGGTGAAGGCAACTCCGGCCGTTGCCTTGGGAGCTGCGGTCGTCGCGCACAGTATTCCGAAGGTCGCGGTCTGGGCGACCGTGGCATCGGCCACCGCCGAGGGGCCCGTGGCCACCACCCGGTTCGCACCACACTGGCCGCCAACCGAGACCGGGTCTTCGATGAGCAACTCGCTCTGGCTATTGACCCTGATGGTGACGCTGACGAAACCACTCTTGTCCGCCGTCTTGCTGGTCACCGAAATCCCATTGACTACTATGGCGACCGACGAGCCTTGCGCGAAGGGGCACACCGGAGAGAGGGTGACCGTGAAGGTGTCACCGACAGCGTGGTTGCCTGCGTCTTGGGTGCCGTTGGTCGTCGCACATGTTCCCGGCGGGTAACCGACCGTCTGCGCCGCTGCCCCTGGGGCGACCAGAAACAGCAGCAGCCCGGCTACGGCAACGAACGAGCCCGACAAGGTCAAGGTTCTCCGCCTCATGGCACGTGGTCCTTACTCTGAAGATGCTGGGAAGCAGTCCAGCAAGGCGTCGCCGTTCCGCAAGCTAGCTGCCTTCCCCGACCCGTGGCGGCCGATCCGACTCAGCTTATGCCTCGTACCTGAAGATCGCCTGAAGATCCGCGAAGACTCTCCGGGGACGGCCGCCGACGGTGGTTCGTCGCTCGCCCGGCCAAGATGACGGCATCTGCCCCGCAAACG
>JALZBN010000273.1 GCA_030947365.1 Actinomycetota bacterium | reverse complement strand
GACGACCCCAGCATTGGCGAACGCAACCGCAGACTGCCCGGCCAAGTTCCTCTCGTTCACGGTGACTCGACCAGACGACGGTGCCACCGCGCCGGTGGCGACGTTCACCAGCGTCGTCTTTCCGGAGCCATTGGGACCGACGAGCCCGACCAGCTCGCCCGGGCGCACCGTTAGGGACACGTCGCGAACAGCGTGCACGCCGGCGAAGTCCTTGGCCACCTTGTCGAGCGTCAGTGCCTTCACGGAGCACCCTCCAGACGCGCCGGAGGCCCGAGACGGGCCCGGGCGCGCAGCCGTGTCCATGCCGCGCCGGCGAGGCCGGTCCTGGTGAAGACAACCGCCAGGATCACCGCGCCGGTTACTGCCTCGGACACGTCGCCGTAGCCCGACAACCGGTCGATGATCGCGGTCGCAACCACGGCCGCCACGACGGTACGGCCGATGCGCGCTTCGCCGGCCACGAGGACCACCAGGATGACCGTCACCGTTTCCCTCAAACCGAACGAGACTGAAGAGACAAAGCCGGTCTGCACCGCGTACAAGGCGCCAGCCGCTCCCGCCATCCCGGCACCGACGGCAAAGGCAAGGAGGCGAACCCGACTGGTCCGGATCCCGAAGGCCTTCGCGGCGACATCGTCGTCGCGCAGCGCCAGCCAGGCCCGGCCGATGGGTGACCGTCTTAGAGCCAGCACTGCGGCAAGCACGACGGCGCCGATAGCCAAGGCGACGACGTAGAGGCCACGGTCGTCGAGTGCGGTCCCGAAGATCGAGACGTGTGGGATGCCGACGATCCCCTGGTAACCCCCCGAGAACCACTCTGTGTTGGCGTACAGCTGCTGAAGGATCTCGCCCGCACCGAGCGTCGCCAGCGCGAGCACGTCACCACGCACCCGCAGCCCGGGAAGCCCGACTAGGGCACCGACCGCGGCCGCGGCGAGGATGGCCAGTGGGAGCGCGGCCCAGAACGACCACCCGTGGTCGGCCATGAGTCGCGCCGCGGTGAACGCGCCGACGCCTTGCAGGGGCGCGACAGCCACCGAGAGCTGTCCTGAGAATCCGTAGGTGACTTGGTAGCCGAGGGCGAGGATCACGAGGATCACCGCAGTCGTGCCCAGCCCGTAGCCGCGCCGACCACCTATTTCGGCGGGAACCAACGCGGCAGCGACGAGGACAGCGATCGCCGCGAGCAATGCCACCCGCGGCGAGACGCGATCTGTCAACTACCGCTCCAGGCCAGGCAGCTCCTTGACCTCGAGCGGACCCGTCTGCTCGTAGCCCGTCGTAAACACTGGTTTGCCGTCTTCAACCTTGAAAATGTAGAGCCGACCGCCGATGCGCGATCCGTCGGGTGCGAATCGCAACGGTCCGACGCCGGTGTCCGCAATGGAGATCTTGTGCAGATGGTTCGCCAGGTCGGCGCGCCCTGTTGCTCCGTCGGCGAAACCGGCTGCCACTGCCTTCACCCCTTCGTAGCTGAATGTCGCCGGATCGGGCACGAAAGACTCACCGGTGGCCGCGGTGTATGACTGGCGCAGCGCGACGGCTGCAGGCGTGTTCCGCTGAGCGTCGGTGGGTGAGTTGCCGACGATGCCATTGGCAAGCGCCCCGGCCGCCTTGAGGAAGGAGTCGCTGTTCGTGATCCCGCCGGGGTCGTAGGCGGGCACTTTGAGTCCGAGTTGATCGGCTTGTTGAAGGATCAGCGCATCAGACGCCGGGAGTCCGACCATCACGAGCGAGTCGGGGCTGTTGTCCTTTATGCGTCCGAGCTGCGGGCGGAGGTCGATGTCCGTGAATCCAAAGGTCTCGTTGGCGACAGGTGTGATGTTGGAGGCCTTCAGCCGTTGTACGACGTAGTCGGCAACACCGTCACCGTAGGTGCCGGTGAGATGGATGATCGCCGGCCTCTTGGCTCCTGTCTTCAGCAACTCGTCGGTGACGGAGAAGGAGTACGCCGGAAACGTCGGAGGCACGACGAACACGCTCTTCTTCGCCTTTGCCGCCTCGAGGATCGTCGGCGACGAGGCATACGCGGCGAGGTAGGAGAAGCCGGCCTCGCTCGCCACCGGCGATGCTGCGGCTGAAGCATCGGAAAGGCCGGATCCGACAAACGCGTCAAGGCCCTTGTCGTCGACGATCGTGCGCATGTTGGCGGCGGCCTTGGCCGGTTCGTCGGCGTCGTCGTACTCCTTCAGCACGATGGTGGCACCCTTGCGGGGCCCGCTGGCGATCCCGCCGGAGTTGTTGATCTCGGTAGCGGCGAGCTGCGCGCCGCTCTTGATCTGGTCACCCGTCGCCTTTTCTGAACCCGAGAAAGGCCCGCCAACGGCGATCGTGACCGTCTTCGACGCCACGGTCGTGCTCGTTGCGTTGTTGTCGCTGCTGCTCCCGCACGCACCGGCAAGTAGCCCGAGCGCACTGAGGGCGGCCACTGGCATGAGATACCGCTTCATCTGTTGTCCAACCTTCCGATAGTTGTCCCATAGTTGATTGAGAACTGACGAGTGAACGAGCCTCAAGCTCAGACCCGGCGGAGCCGGCTACGAGCCAGCACTCCCTCGGGCGCCACGAGGAGAACCGCGATGAGGAGGAGAAACGTGATCACTCCTGTGAACTTCGTCGACCAGTAACCGGAGACGAAACTCTCGACAGTGCCGAGGACGAGGCCCCCGACGATTGCACCCCGTACCCAGTCGAGGCCGCCCAGAATGGCGGCG
>JALZBN010000272.1 GCA_030947365.1 Actinomycetota bacterium | reverse complement strand
CCCTTTCCGACCCCCTGGCGCGCCGGGCGCGCCGCGCCGACTCGATCAAGGTCAGCACCGACTGGGGCGCCTCGTCGAGGTCGAACCAGGTCACCGGCAGGATTCGCCATCCCAGCGCGACCAGCTCCCGGTTGCGGACGTGATCCTTCGACCAGGCCGTGCGACTCGAATGGTACTGATAGCTCTCGGCCTCCAGGGCCAGCAGGTCGGCCGGGAGGGCAACGTCGAGGTACACCTTGCGGCCGCTCGGCAGCCGAACCTCGTACTGCGGTACCGCCCCCTCGATGCCGGCGGCGTCGAGCAGCGCAAGCACGCGCCGTTCGAACTTGGTCTGGGCCCGGAACCGGCCGTCGGGACGCGCCGCCAGCAGCTGGGCCAACACGCCGGTGCCTTTGCGGCCGGCGCGCCCGAGCTCGTCGAGTCGGCGGCTCAGGTAGTCGCACGTCACCAGCCGGCGGCTCAGGTTGTCGTCGAGCACGGCCTCGAGGGCAGCCGGGGTGAGCACACCGGCGAGGTCGACGATGGTGCGCGCCGGGCGCGTGACCGGCAGGCCGCAACGCTCGGTGACATCCACCGTGTCGAGCTGGGCCACCCGGTGCACCAGGGTTCCCCGCGGCGCGGCCTCGCTGCCCACGACACTGAGTTCAAGTCGCTGCTCGGACTCGACACCCCACAGCGCGGCTGCGGACCGGTGCGAGACGACCGCTTGCTTGCCGACCGCGAGACAAGAGGCCAGGAGACGGCCCTCGAACGAGTCAGGAACACAGGCCAGCCGGTACACACTCGGATGGACGACCACGAGTCTCCCCGAACGGATCCACCGGTCGATGGTGCTCGGGCCGACTCCGCCCGCCAGCGCTTGGCGTCGGGTGACAAGACCGTGCTGCGCGACGGCGATCCTGGCGAGCAAATCGAAGGCGTTCACGACGCCAATCAAACCAAAGCGGTGTGACATTTTAGGGGTCCCACGTAGGATTGCGGCTGAGGCGTCGGTAGGCGACGGCGGAGCCGCAAACCTCCGGCCGCGCCGGACCCCTACTCTGGCGGTGGCCCGGCCGGCCCATCCGGCAGGCCGGCCGGCGGGTCGGGAGGGCGGTGGGCCAGCAAGCCCGCCTCCCGCTCGAAGTCACTCGGGTCGTCGAAGCCCTTGTAGACGCTGGCGAAGCGCAGGTAGGCCACCTCGTCGAGCGCACGCAGGCGCTCGAGCACGGAGAGCCCCACTCGCTCGCTCGCCAGCTCGGATCCCTCCATGCGCAGGGATTCCTCGATCTCGGCCGCGATCGCCTCGATCTGCTCGTCGGACACGGGACGGTTCTTGGCTGCCGACCGAATGCCGGCCACGATCTTGGCCCGAGCGAACGGCTCTCGGCCGCCCGAGCGCTTCACGACGATGACCGGCGATTCCTCGAGCCGTTCGAAGGTGGTGAAGCGGCGGCCGCACTCCAAGCACTCGCGCCGGCGCCGGATGGCCGCGCCGTCATCAGCCAGCCGAGAGTCGACGACCTTGTCTTCCAAGCTGAGGCAACCGGGACAACGCACATCCAGAAAGGTAGTGCCGCACCTCACTCAGGCAGGACGAGAACCTCCCCGGCCACGAGCGGCGCGCCGCCGTGGGCCGCAACCAAACGGTCGACGACGGGACGGGGGTCGCCATCGGGATCGATGCGCCGGGCGATGCTCCAGAACGTTTCCCCCGGCTGCACGACGAGTGTGTGCGCCGCTACCGGGATCATCGGCCCCGGCGGGGCGGGAGCGGTGATGGCGGTGGCGGCGCCGACGAGTTGAAGGAGGGCCCAGACGACGAGGACGACGAGACTGAGAGCCACCGCCGCGGCGATGCGCCGGCGCGTGTAGGTGGGCCTCGGACGGCGCGCCGAGCGGCTCCGGGAGACAACCGCGTGCGGCTGAGCCTCCCAGTACGGCTGAGCCTCCCAGTACGTGACCCTCTCATCACTCATCGCCAGCATGGCGCCTCCTGCCTTCCCCGAATCCGTGACCAAACTCTTGTTCGGGACCAGCCAACCACGAACGCTCGTTCGTGTCAAGGATTTTTCCGAACGGATGTTTGCAACCCGATTCGGCGCATGGTACGTTCCTCACGAACGTGAGTTCCCGCTTCCCCCATCAAGCTGGACCACTACCTCCACAGGAGGAACATCAGATGGCAACCACCGTCCTGACACCGCGCCAGCGCGGGATTTTGAACTTCATCGAGTCCCAGAGCCGCACCCGCGGCTTCCCGCCCTCGGTGCGTGAGATCGGCCAGGCCGTCGGCCTGAGCTCCACGTCAACCGTCCACGCCCACCTGGCCACGCTCCAGAAGATGGGCTACCTGCGCCGCGACCCGTCGAAGCCCCGCGCCATCGAGGTGCGCTACGACCGAGAGTCGGGTGCCGCCATCGAGCACCGTCCGGCGCGCGCCGTGCCGCTCATGGGCGATGTCGCCGCGGGCACCGATGTGCTTGCCCAGCAAAACATCGAGGAGTTCCTGCCGCTGCCGGCCGATTTCACCGGCGACGGCGAGCTGTTCATGCTGCGGGTGCGAGGCGAGTCGATGATCGAGGCGGGCATTCTCGATGGCGACTACGCCGTCGTGCGCCGCGAGACCGAGGTTCGCAAGGGCGACATCGTCGTTGCCGGCATTCCCGGCGACGAAGCGACGATCAAGACCTACACCCGCAAGGGCAACACCATCTCGTTGCAACCGGCCAATCC
>JALZBN010000271.1 GCA_030947365.1 Actinomycetota bacterium | reverse complement strand
CATTGAGACCGTGCGTGCCGCGTTTCCTGGCTGCGAGGTGGTCCCCGTTCCCGACGACCCCAAGATCGTCGAGGCCGACCGCAAGGGCGTCGCCCCCATCGATCTTGCCCCTGACGCGCCGGCAGTCGTGGCCCTCATCGCCCTCGCCAACGACCTGTCCGCGGCTCCCAAGTCGGCCTGAGCATGCCGCTCCGGCGGCAATGGCTGCCGGTCGTCGGCATGTTCGTCGGGGTCTGGGCCGCTCTACCGCGCTTCGTCAGTCCAGACCTCAATGTCGCCGAGAGCAGAGAGGTGGCCGACCACGTGGTGCCGGCGATCCTCGTCATCACTCTGTCGGCCGTCGCCCTGGTTCTCGCTCGTCGGGGCGCGGCGCCGGCGATGTTCATGTTCGTCGCCGGCCTGGCCGTTTGCCTCGCCGGCCTCTGGATGGTCGCCACCCACGTCCCTCTGGTCGCCCAAGCGGCGCGCGCCGATCCGGGCGTGACCTGGGCGGCGACGACGTGGCACAGCGCCGCGGCCGCTGCTGTCGCGATTCTGGGGATCGTGTGGACGGCGACCTACTGGGACGCCGTCTCCGCCGACACCGGCGCCGACACCGGCGCCGACGTTTCGTGACCGCACAGCTACCGGCGCCGGTAGCTAGCCGGTCACAGAAGCACTGCCCTCTTCTCCGGTAGCGCCGAAGGTGACGCTCACCGCCAGCTCCTCATTGCCGCGCACGACACCGAGGGCCATGGAGTCGCCGTCGCCAAGGGCATCAACGGCCTGGTAGAGGTCGTCGATGCTGGTGATCGCTCGGCCGGTGGCTTCCACGATGAGGTCACCACGGCGGAGCCCGGCGCGTGCCGCGGGGCTGTCGTCCTCGACGACCTGCACCAGAACACCCTCGCGATCGGGTAGGCCGACCGACCGTCGTAGCCGGCGCGCGGCGCGCCCGGGGATGAGGCCGACGCCGAGATGGCGGCGGGTGGGGTTGTCGCCGTGAGCCAGGGCGTCGACCCGCATGCGGAACTCGGCATCGGCCGGTATCGCCAGGTAGAAGCCCTCGCCCATGCGGTTGGTGTTGAGGCCGACGAACGTTCCGGTGGCATCGACGATGGGGCCGCCCGAGGACCCCCGGCCCATAGGAGCGGTGTGCTCGACACTGCCGGTGACCCGTCGCCCCCGTGGTCCACGGAAGGAGCGCCCGACCGACGAGATGAGGCCGGCGGTGACCCGCAGTCCTCGTCCGCCGGGGTTGGCGAGAGCGAACACGACTCGGCCCGGACGGATCGAGATTGCGTTGGCAGTGTCCGGCCATCCGATGGGCTCGACGCCGGCGGTGTCGACTGAGACGACGGCCAGGTCGCCGTCGACATCGACGCCGGCCAAATGACCGGACACCACCTTGTCGGCGCCGAAGCTCACCTGCACCTCATCCCCTCGCACGTTGTGCGCGTTGGTGAGGACGAGCCCGTCGCCCACGACTACACCGCATCCCTGAGCCCATCCTCCGCCGATTCCGACGACGGCGGGGCCGATCGAGCTCGTGATCTCGGCGACTGCCGCTTCCACCTCTGCAAGAGCACCCATGACATCTTCCTTCACTCCTGAGTAACTTGTGGATTGCAAGTTACTACTCCATAGTCGGCCTCAGCAAGGAAGAATGCGAGAATGGCGACGTGCCCGATGTCGCCAAGCCTGGGGAGTCACCGCTCGGCGACGCCGCGGCGAGCATCGGCGACAAGTGGGTGCTGCTCCTCGTCTCGGCTCTCATGGAGGGCCCGCGCCGCTTCAACGACCTCCTGGGCGACCTCTCCGGAATCGCTCCCAACATCTTGAGTGAGCGGCTGCGGCGCCTCGAGCGGGAGCGGGTGTTGGTGGCGACGCCCTATTCCCGGAAGCCGCCGAGGCACGTCTACGAGCTCACGGCCTCGGGCCGTGAGCTGGCCGGGGCGCTCCGGCTCCTGGCTCAGTGGGGTGCGGGGCGCGCCGGCACGGAGGGCGCCGGGGAGGGACTGCGCCACGGCGCGTGCGGAACGGCGATGGAAGCGCGGTGGTACTGCCCGACGTGCGCCGAGGTCGTCGACGACGACAGCATCGACGATGTCCGCTTCGTCTGATCAGATCAAGAGCCGGTTGGGTCCTAGGCAGCCTGCTGGGCCGCGCCGGACGCGACCGGTTCGAGCGCCAGGTCGAGCACCTGGCGCACGTCGTCGGCAAGGTGAAACGTCATCTCGGCGCGCACCGCTTCGGGCACGTCGTCGAGGTCGGCGCCGTTGCGCGCCGGCAGGATGACCTCCTTGAGCCCGGCCCGGTGGGCCGCCAGCACCTTCTGCTTGACGCCACCGATGGGCAGCACCCGTCCCTGGAGCGTGACCTCACCGGTCATGCCGATGCTCGACCGCACGGGGCGGTCACTCAGCAGACTGGCGAGCGCCGTCACCATGGTGACGCCCGCCGATGGACCGTCCTTGGGCACCGCGCCGGCGGGAACGTGAACGTGGAACCGCGACGATCCGAGGCCGCTCGAGTCCGAGAGACCAAGGGCATCGGCATGAGAGCGCACATACGACAGTGCGATCTCGGCCGACTCCTTCATGACGTCGCCGAGCTGGCCGGTGAGCGTCAACGATGGCTGACCCTTGCCTCCCTCGCCGGGCAGCGCGGTGGCCTCGATGAACAGCACGTCGCCGCCCGCGCCAGTGACAGCCAAACCGGTGGCAACACCGGGCACGGCCGTAC
>JALZBN010000270.1 GCA_030947365.1 Actinomycetota bacterium | reverse complement strand
TGTTCGCCATCGGGCAACCGGCGCGTGACCTCGATGTTGTTGCCGCATTTCCAGGTCGAGTCCCGTACCGTTTGACGTTCGACGACGACTTCGCGCGTCCCGGCGCGCGTCTGGTAGGCCGCTTGCGACAACTCCGCGCCCTGACGGACACCGAAGAAGTGCTGGCGCTGACGGCGCGCCGTCCAGGTGCCGGAGGCCACCTCGCTCTTGTCCTGACCGCGAACGGTGTGCGCCGCACTTATCCCCTAGATGACTCATCGGCGCCCGGGACGGTCTACCAGGAGAAACTTGTCGTCAGCCCCGGCGGCGCGACGCTCGCGGGTCGGGTGCCGACGAGCGAGGCGCCAGCCGCCGATCAAGGGATGCGGGTGCAACTGGTGCAGTCGGCCACCGCAGGTGGTGACCCCGTTTCCGTGAGCAGTCAGTCGTTCCCGTTGCGGCTCAACGGCGCGACAGTAACGATGCTCGTGCCGAGCGGGCCTTCCTGGACGGCCGGGAGCCCCGCGGCCCCGGTACTTGAGGTGGCGTTGTGAGCGACACGAAGTCTCATTTGGTCGTGACGACTCAAGCTCCGGCGGGGATCGCCGCTGCGATCAAGTCACCGTAGGCATCATTTCCCGGACCCGAGTCCGCTCGGAAATGAGTGCCATCGTGCTGGAACCACTCGTCATGACCCGCGCTGTAGCTGTACCAATCCACGAGCTGAATCGTGGGATGCGCGGCCGCGGCCGCACGCAGCGCGTCGTTGACGGAGTCTTGCCACGGCGCGTCGCACCTGACCGTAACCAGCAGCACGTGCGGCACGTCGGCCACGACGGCCATCAGGGTCTCCACGTCGTCGGGTTCTACCGGGCCGTTGTTGCCGAGGTGAACGATGAGGACCCGGCCGAGACTTCCCTCGTCGTGCATTCGTTGGGCGATCTGAATGCCTTGACTGAACTGGCGGTTCTGTTTGGCGTCGATGTACGCGCCGGACCCGAGCCGGTCGGAGAGTGCCTGGGACGCGATCACCATCACCGAGTCGCCGATGGCGGTGATCGGGACGCCCTGCGGGACGGCTGCCGGCGCGGCTGGTACTTCCGGCGCGGGTTGTGGCGCGGCCTCGACGGGGTCGGCGACCGCTGCGGCCGAAAGCCGTGGCGCGGTGTCGGGCGACGGCGCGTCCGGAGGAAGTGTGTCGGGAGCGGCCGTCTCGGGCGGTGCCGTGCTCGGTAGAAGTGTTGAGGTCGTCGTCGGGGCCGGCTCGGTTGTCAGTACTCGCTGTCCTGCTCGGAGAGCGACGCTGAGCTGGTTGGTCGTCGACACTTGAGAGAGCATCACGGCGGCCAGCACCATGAGGGCGGCCAGGGGCACCCAACGGAGGGAGAAGGAACGGCGCGCTTGCGGTTGGCGAGGGGTCGATCCGATAAAGCGCGTTTCCACGAAGCGGTAGGACAGCGCGCCGAGAACGACAGCGCCGCCGATCGTCACGACCGCGGCCGGCAGTGCTGGCCAGTCGGCTCGCGTTCCTGGGCGCACGAGTACCACGAGCGGCCAGAACCAGAGGTAAATCCCGTACGACCGCTTTCCGAGCCACTGCAGCTCGTTGACCGCGAGAACCTCGGAGAGCCACCCAGGCCGTAGGGCGAGGACGATGAGCAGCGCGGTGACCGCTTCGGTCAGGAGGAATCCGGTCGGGTACAAGAACCGGGAGCGTTCGCCGACGACGACCATGAGCGCGAGGAGCGTCGCCACTGCAACGAGGCTGAGCGCTCCCTCTCGACCCGTGGGCGGCTTCTCGCTGGGCACTCGATTGACGAGGATGACGGCGAGGAGCACGCCGACCAGGAGCGCGCCGGCGCGGGCGTCGGTGCCGTAGTAGGCCCGAGACGGGTCGCCAGCCCGATAGAGCAGGGCCGACGCCGTTGCCGATGCGGCGATGCCCGCGCCCAGAAAAGCGATCGCAACGGCGCGCCGCCGCTTGGCCAGCCACGCCACAAGAAAGGGACAGACCACGTAGAACTGGATCTCGACGGCCACGGACCACAGGTGACGAGCGAACGAAGGCGATCCGAACCTCGAGAAGTACGAGCTTCCGTCTGCGATCAGGTGCCAGTTGGTGAGGCCGACGACCGACCATGCGACATCGCTGCGAACCCGGTAGGCATCGGCGGCCGCCACCAGGGGAACGAGCACGGCCAGCGCGGCCAGCAGCACCGACAGGGCCGGGACGATACGGCGCGCGCGGCGTTTCGCGAAGTCGACAACGTTGATGGCCCCGGACCGACGATGTTCTTCGAGTAGCAGGCTGGACAGCAGGAAACCCGACAGCACGAAGAAGACGTCGACGCCCAGGAAGCCACCCCTCGCCGTGCCCGGCGCGGCGTGATAGGCGAGTACGGCAACGAGGGCGCTCGCACCCCGTCGAGGGATGCGATTCGACGCCCGTGTTGCACGCTGGAACGGTACTGCGATGGGCTAACGCACGCCCACGAGGTCGACCACGAACACCAACGTCTCGTTGGGCCCGATCGCCCCACCTGCGCCGCGGCTGCCATAGCCGAGTTCCGGCGGGATCGTGAGCCGACGCCGACCACCGACCTTCATGCCGACCACGCCTTGGTCCCAACCGGCGATGACCTGACCGCCGCCGAGGCGGAACGAGAACGTGGAGTTTCGGTCCCAGGAGGCATCGAACTGGCGGCCGCTCGACCACGACACCCCGACGTAGTGCACGTCGACATCCG
>JALZBN010000269.1 GCA_030947365.1 Actinomycetota bacterium | reverse complement strand
CGGTTGCATCCACTGCGGTGCTCCCGAGATGGGCACCTGACCAAGGGGGAAGTGGCTACCTACATCATAGCACAAATATGCGTTCGACACAAGGTTATTTGTGTCAGGAATTGACTCTGGCCGACACAGCGACGCCGACCACCTCCTTGTAGAGGTCGTCGGCCTCCTCGCGGCTGTCGGCGATGCAGGTGACGCCCATCTTGCCGTGCTCGCGTAGCGCGCCGAGCAGGTGCAGGGTCGCGCCGGTTCGCGAGGTGGGGTCGTAGGCCAGGCCCGACCGGTCGACCGCCTCGATCATGCGCGCCGGCGTCATGCCCACCAACGCGTCGGACTTCACATTGTCCGACGCCATGTAGCTCTTCGGCGCGCCGCTATCGGCAACGAGCTCACCGGTGGCGTCGTCGTAGCTGGCATCCATTGCCAGGCGCGCCATCCAGAACGGATGGGTCGTGCCACCCGCTCGCAGGTTGATCTCGCTGAGATAGATCTGGGCGCCACCGGCGTCGTCGGGGATCACGAGGAAGTCGATGCCGAACGACCCGACGACTCCCTCGTCGGCCAGCACCCTTCCGACCTTCACCGCCTCGCTGCGGATCGCGCCGCGGTAGGAGGCGTCGGCGGGGAAGCGGCAGCCGAGATACACCTGAAGACCCGGTCCGCCGAGCACCTGGTCGTGGGTCGACAGCACCTCGAGCGCGCCGCCCGGCGAGATGCGGAGTTGCGCGCTGGGCGAGGTCAGCCCCGGTCGCCGCACCAGCTCTTCGACGATCGCTCCCTCAGCCTCGATCTTGGCCAGAAATGATGGCCACGATTCTTCTGATGCGCAGAACGTGGTGGGCGAATCGACGATCGACCCGGCGGTGGGAATGGTGTCGATGGCAACCATGGCGTTGCCCTGGCCCGAGAAGCCGTTGTTGAGCTTGATGACCACAGCCTCGGCGTCGGTCTGCTCGCGCCGGATAGTGGCAATGGCGGCGTCGAGCGCGCCGGCACTGAAGAGGTCTTCGGCGCCAGCCAATACCGCCACGCCGGCGCGCCGCGCCACCTGGCGCGCGCCGCTCTTGGATCCCAACCAGGCCAGGTCGGGGCGAGCCCCCTGAAGCGCGAGACCGAGGAGATCGGCCAGCGCCTGATCAGTGCCGCCAACGTTGAAGGGAAGTATGGATGCCTCATCGGGATCGCCGGCAAGCGTGCGGATGCGGCCCACCACGTCGGGCCGGGTCAGCAGCTTCTGGCTGAGGGGACGGATGTCGGCGTCGTCGAGTGTCACCATCGAGAGCCGGGCGCGGGCGCCCTCTGGGTCGGGGACGAAGCGGAGGTAGTAGTCGACGATGGCGGGGTCGACCGCCTGGGACGTGACATACACGAGGCGGCGATCAGGATCAGCCAGGTGCAGGATCGTGAAGAGCATGCGCTCCTCGTAACGCCCCACCGCGGTGATCTTGGCCAGCTCGGCTACCGGAAAGGTGATCGAGGGGATGACGACGGTCGTCGAGCTCAGGGTCCGACCGCGTTGCCGAGAGCCTCGTCGATGGCGGCCAGGAGATCGTCGTCGAAGGTGACGCCCGATGCGGCCACGTTCTCGTCGACCTGCTCCGGCCGCGACGCGCCGACGATGGCTGAAGTCACCTCCGGTCGACGCAGCACCCAGGCCAGGGCCAGGCGCGCCATCGGCATTCCCGCCCGTTCGGCCACCGGTCGAAGGCGTTCAACCGCTTCGAGCACGTCGTCGTCGCGCCAGCGTCCCATCCACTGGCCGCTGTTCTCACTCGCGGCGCGCGACCCGGCGGGCGGTGGCGAGCCAGGCTTGTACTTGCCAGTGAGCACGCCTTGGGCCAGCGGCGACCACACGACCTGGCCGATGCCCTCGGCGGCGCACAGCGGAAAGACCTCGGCCTCGGGCTTGCGCCACAGCATCGAGTATTCGGGCTGGCTGGAGACGAACCGCTCCACGCCGGGGATGGCGAGCGCGGCGCGGATCTGGTCGGGCTGCCACTCGCTGAAGCCGATGTAGCGCGCCTTGCCCTGCCGTACGACATCGCTGAGTGCCTCCATCGTCTCTTCAAGGGGCGTGTCGGGGTCGTAGCGATGACACTGGTAGAGGTCGACGTAGTCGGTGCGCAGCCGCTTCAGCGAGGCGTCGGACTGCTTGCGGATCTGGCCCGCCGACAGGCCCCGATCGGTGTCCGACATCGGGAAGTACACCTTGGTGGCGAGGACGTAGGAGGAGCGGTCGACGCCTTGAAGTACCTCGCCGAGGAACGACTCCGCTGCCCCCCGGCCGTAGACGTTTGCGGTATCGATGAAATTGACGCCGAGGTCGAGGGCGCGCCGCACGCAGGCCGCGCCCCGCTCGGCGTCGACATCGACCCCGAACGTCAACCACGAACCCAGGCTGATCTCGGAGATCTCCAGGTCGCTCCGGCCGAGGCGTCGGTATCGCATGCGCGATGCATAGCATGCGCCGGGCGTGAACTTGTTCGATCTTGTGATCATCGCCGTGTTTATCGGCGCGGCCGTTGGGGGCTACCGGCTGGGCTTCGTTGCCCGGGTGACGTCGTGGATCGGGCTCGGCATCGGCATCTTGCTGGCGGCCTGGCTCACGCCCAAGCTCCAGCTCGATACCGCCCTGCAAGCTGCTAACCCCGGCACCCGGCTCATCGTGGTTGGAGCGGTCTTCCTCATCATCGCCAGCTTCGGCGGCGCGCTCGGTGCCGCGGCCGGGATGGCGG
>JALZBN010000053.1 GCA_030947365.1 Actinomycetota bacterium | reverse complement strand
GACCGACACTCACCTTCACTCGAACGGGTACGCCGTCGACCTCGACCTCCTCGGCGGCGCGGGCCCGGGGCCACCGCTGCAACGTCTGGCCACGGACCCCAAGCGAGCCGGTCTCAGCCAGGAGCACGCGGCTCACCTGCGAGGCCAGAGCCGGATCGACCAAGGCACTCACCGTGTGTGCCGGGCGGCCCTTCTTCATGACAATCGGGGTAATCCAAGCGTCGTGGGCGCCGGCGCCGAACAGTACTTCCACGGCGTTGGCGAGCGTCTCGCCCGTGGCGTCGTCGACGTTGACCTCGAGCAGCACGACGGGTTGGCCCCCTCCATCAGCCCCCTCGTCGAAGCCATCAGCACCCACTGGAACCGGCGCGCCCAAAACCACCTGGGTCAGGTTTGGCAGGCCATCGATGTCGGCGCTGCCCGCGCCAAATCCCGTGGCCTCGATTGTCATCGGCGGAAGCGGGCCATACGACGTGGCGTTGGCAGCCAACAGTGCCGCGCCGGTAGGAGTCGTCAGCTCGACCTGCACGTCGCGACCGTAGGTCGGCGCGCCCCGAAGGAGCTCGACAACGGCCGGGGCCGGGTTCGGCAGCGCGCCGTGGGCGGCGCGCACCATGCCGGCGCCAGTGGCGACCGCGCTTGACCGAACGTCGTCGACGCCGAGCACCTCGAGCGCCGAGCACGTACCGACGATGTCAACAATCGCGTCGATGCCGCCTACCTCGTGGAAATGCACCTGCTCGGGCGGACGCCGGTGCAAACGGCCCTCGACCTCAGCCAAAGCCGCGAACGTGGCTTGGGCCCGGTCTCTGACGCGGGGCGGAAGGCGCGCCTCGTCGACCAGACCGGAGATGTGGGCATAGGTCCGTACGACACCGTCGTCGGATGCAGACACCGTTACGTGAGTTGCAGCGATGCCGCCTCGAAGCACCGGCTCGGTGTCGAGCGCCCATCCGGAAACGGGCAGCCGCTCCAGGAGAGTGCGCACCTCCCCAAGGTCGGCGCCGGCGTCGATCAGGCTTCCGAGGGCCATGTCGCCGGCGATGCCGGAGAAGCAGTGGAACCAGGCGACGGTCGTCACCGCAACAGCCTGGTGACGGCGCACGCGGCACCAAAGCCGTTGTCGATGCCCACGACGGTGATGCCCGCTGCGCACGACGACAGCATCGCCAAGAGCGCGGTGATGCCCTCCAGTGCCGACCCATAGCCCACGCTCGTCGGAACGGCAACGACCGGCGCGGGGGTCAGCCCACCGATCAGGGTGGCCAGTGCGCCTTCCATGCCGGCGACCACGACGACCACATCGGCGGACTGGAGCTCGTCGATGCTGGCCAGGAGACGATGGACACCAGCGACGCCGACATCGGCGACGAGCCCAGGGCGGAAGCCATTGGCGGCGAGGGTGACCACGCACTCCTCGGCGACGGGGAGATCTGCGGTTCCGGCGGTGGCCACGAGCACCCGCCCGGGCCGTTCGGGGCGCGGACGCCACACCACGGTGCGGCCAGTGCGGACACCACCGGGGTTGCGTTCACTGGTGGCCTCAACCTGTTCATCGCTCGCACGGGTCAGGAGCACCGGTCCTCCCCCGTCCTCGGCCAGCAGTTCGGCGACGATGCCCGCGCACTGGTCGGGCGACTTGCCGGGTCCGTAGACCGCCTCGGTCAGGTCCTGGCGGAGGGTCCGGTGATGGTCGACCCTGGCGTAGCCGAGGTCGACGAAAGGTAGGCGTCGCAGCTTGGCGACGGCATCGTCTGGCGACATTGTGCCGGCGCGCACATCGTCGATGAGCGCCCGGAGGGTGGTCTCGTCCACGACGCCATTATCCCTGTTGTCCCGACGGGCTGTGCCGGTGTCCCCGACGGGTGGCGGCTGTGACTCCTATCCTCGGCCCCATGAAGCCCCGCATCGCCTTTCTCGGCCCCCCCGGCACGTTCACAGAAGAAGCACTCCTCAACCAGGCCGACCTCGCCGAAGAAGAGCTGGTTGCCATGCGCTCGATGCGCGACGTCCTGCAGGCGACGCAGGCGGGCGACGTCGACGTCGGCTTCGTCGCCCTTGAGAACTCGATCGAGGGCACCGTGCGGCTCGTGCTCGACGGGCTCGTCTTCGAGCATGACCTCCTCATCCAGCGGGAGGTCGAGCTTGCGGTCAACCAGAATCTTCTCGCGCCTCCCGGCCTTGCGCTGGCCGACGTGCGCCGGGTCGTGTCCTTTCCCGACGCGTTGGCGCAATGCCAACGGTTCTTCAAACAGCAGTTGCCGGCAGCCAAGGTGGTCGCCGCCAATTCCACTGCCGAGGCGGTGAAGGAGGTCGGAGAGTCTCGACCTCCAGCAACCGCGGCCCTCGGTTCGGCACTCGCGGGCAAGCTCTACGGACTCGAGGTCATCGCCGCGAACATTGATGACCACCCTGAGAACCGCACCCGGTTTGTGGTCGTTGCTCCTACCGGCGTGCCCGCGCCCACAGGCCACGACAAGACGAGCATCGTCTGCTTCCAGCAAGCCGACCGACCCGGCAGCTTGCACGCAATCCTGGGTCAGTTCACTGCCCGCAACATCAACCTCACCAAGCTGGAATCGAGACCCACCAAGCACAGCCTCGGCGACTACTGCTTCATCATCGACCTCGAAGGCCACGTTGACGATGAGGTCGTGGCCGACTGCCTCCGCGATCTGCACGCCCAGTTGTCCAACGTGAAGTTCCTTGGCTCCTATCCCGCCGCCGGCGAGCACGGCCCGGCAATCCGCCGCGATGCAGAAGCGTCGTGGCGTGCTGCCGACGAGTGGATCTCGTCACTGCGCGACCAAGTCACCCGGTAAATTCGCAGGCGGAGGGATGGCAGAGCGGCCGAATGCGAGGCTCTTGAACAGCCTTGGACGAGAGTCCCGTGGGTTCAAATCCCACTCCCTCCGCCACCACTCCCTCCGCCAAACCGCCTCACAGGCGACGAACCCATGAGCCTCTGGTGTCCGTCGTGTCGCCGTGAGATTTCCTCGGGGAAGGTGACGTGCCCCACATGTCTCGTCGACCTCGTCGACGACCTCGACGCCACCATCCACTGCGGGCACTGCAATCGAGACTGGCCGGCCTGGATGCAGTCGTGCCCTCACTGTCTCGGCGAGTTGCATTCCGACCCGGCGCGCACGGCAGAGGCCATCGAGCGTGTGCTGGCAGCAGGCCTTCACATGGCGCGCCCCGACGGGGTGGCACCGTTCGAGTCCGGGCCCGACTGCACACTGCTCCGGGTCGCGCCCCGCAGCAACCTGGTATTCACCGGCCCCGAGGGGTTCCTGGAGGCGACCGTGCACAGCCGGGATCGAATGGCGCTGCCACCGTTGTCGTGCCAGGACTTCGACGGCGCCATTCTCTTCGGCCTCAGCTGCTACGAAGCGGCCCCGCACGCGTTGGTGGCGGTCGACGCCGACGGCGCGCCGCTCGGCACGTATCTCCGAGTGGGCGGCGCGCTCGATATCGCCATCGACGTGCGGGACGAAACAAGCGCACCGGTTGCCCGCCTGGTGCGGTCACCTGAGACCGGCGACTTCAAGCTCGTCCAGACCGGGGGCGGAATCGTGGGCGTGTGCACGTCGGACGACGACGAGTCCGACGGTTGGATCGACGACCAGTGGTCGCTACAGCAAACAACGGACCGCCTCCCCCTTCAACGCCTCGGCGCGGTTGGGCTGGTTCTAGCCGCAAAGGTTCTGCTGGGCCGGCCGAGCCCGGAACGGCGCGGAGTCGAGCGCGACGGTGCGGAGTAGCGCTCCCGATGTCGAAATGACGCCAGACCGTGTGCCAGACTTCGCGCACGTCAGGAGAGGTGACCGAGCGGCCGAAGGTGATCGCCTGCTAAGCGATTAGGGGGCGTTGAGCCTCCTCGAGGGTTCAAATCCCTCCCTCTCCGCACCTCCCTCTCCGCTGTGTGATGTCGCGAGACATCTTGTTCGACTGGCAATACGAGAGTGGATGAGGTTGACGGCCGCGCCGGACGGGAAGGGTTCAGTGATGACAGACACCTGGCCTCCCGCCGACGAGTTCGATGTCACCTCAGACGAGGTCGCCCCGGACCCTGACGACCGCGCGGACAACAGCACGAACGACGAGAGCCTGCTCGACCGCATGCGCGGAACGGGAGTTGGCGTCGAAGACCCAAACATCGTCGGTGACGTAGGCCCGACCGACGTGCCCCCAGGCCGCGACACACCCGACGACGGCCTCTTCGCCGACCCGCCATCCGCGCTGTAGCTTCTCGCTCCGGCGCGGGAGGGCCATCGCTAACATGGTCGTTCTGCGCTCGTAGCTCAACGGATAGAGCATCTGACTACGGATCAGAAGGTTGGGGGTTCGATTCCCTCCGAGCGCGCCACAGAAGTGCAGGTCAGAGGCCCTGTGCCTCTCGATGCTTGCCTCGCTGAGGCCCCCGTGAGAACATCGTGAGAACCAAGTGAGAACCGGAAGGCGGTTCTCACGGTCGTTCTCAGGAGGTGAGCGATGCCGGCGAAGCCCGAGGGCGTGTACTCGGATGGGCGAGGCGGGTGGTACCTGAAGGTCACGCTCGGCACTGATCCGCTGACGGGCAAGCGGGTCCAGATTACCAAGCGGGGTTTCCGGACGGCGGGTGAGGCGGGGCGCGAGCGGCGCGAACTCCTCGGCAAGGTCGACGCCGGGCTGGTGCGCCCGAGCTCGAAGCTGCTCACCGTCGACGAGCTGCTCGACCTCTACCTCGACGGCATCGACGCCGACGGTCGGCTGTCGGTCAAGACGAGGTTCGACTACCGGAACCAAGCCGACAAGTTCGTGCGTCCGCTGCTCGGCGCGCGCAAGGTACGAGACATCACACCCGAAGTCGTCCTCGCCTGGCAGCGGAAGCTCTTGAAGGGCGGCGCGGTGAAGACAGGCAAGCCGCTCGCTCCAAACACCGTGCGCCTGGCCCGGGCGCCACTGGCCGGCGCGATGAAGCTGGCGGTGTCGACAGGTGTGATCGCCGTCAACCCGTTGGTAGCCGCGCCTCGACCGCGGGCGGCGCAAACGATCCCGCGCCACTGGACGCCGGAGCAGGCGCGGGAGTTCCTCGGCCTGATGGAGGGCGACCGGACGTATCCGATCTGGGCCTTCCTGCTCGGCTCCGGCCTGCGCATCGGCGAACTGGTGTGGCTCCGGTGGGCCAACGTCGATCTCGAGCGCCGCCAGGTTCACATCGTCGAGTTCGCCGCCTCCTTGGGTTACGTCCTCATCGCGTCGACGGGCAAGAGTCGCGACGCCGTCCGCACGATCGAGCTAGACGACGGTCTCGTGCGGGTCCTGCGGGCCCAGCGGAAGCTCCAAACTGAGGAGCGTCTCGCTGCCGAGACGTACGAAGAGACCGACTACGTCTTCACTCGCCCAGCCGGCGGCTCGTATCACCCGCACAACTTGTCCAAGCTCCTGGGCCGGATGACGGCGGAGGTGAAGTTGCCAAGGCTGACGGCGCACGGCCTGCGTCACACAAGCGCGACGCTCATGCTCGCCAACGGCGTCCCCCCGAAGGTCGCCGCCGAACGACTCGGCCACGCCGACCCGACCTTGTTCACAAACCTGTACAGCCACGTCACGCCGACCATGCAACGAGAGGCAGCCGACAAGATCGGCGCGGCCCTCTTCGACTGATCACCCGTGCGCATTCCGCCCGCGGAGCTCCTCCGTGACGAGCCTCCGCCCGACGACCTCCTGTTGGTCGTCCGTGGAGGTACGACGACGCTGAGCGACGCCCATCTGGCGAACCAGGTCGGTGATTGCTGGGAAAGGCACCAGTTCTTCGGCGTCTCGGTGTTCGGCGCGCCCGACGACGATCTGGTCGCCCTGAGCGGTGCCGTCCGCGCCATCCGGATTCGGCCGGTCATTCGCCTTGCACGATGTGTCGAACTGCGGTCAGCCGGCTTCGAAGTGATGCCGACATTCCCCAACCCGCGACACTTCTCCGTCGTCCTGCCCGACGGCACCCCGGCGACCTTCGAGTCCCTGCGCACCTGCTTCGGCGACGTGTTGACCAACCCTGGCTATGTCGCAGAAGCCTGACGGGGTCGTATCATGGTTGGCGTGAACGAAGGACAACTCACCGTTGAACTGTGGGTCGACGACCACCAGGAGTATGAGCCGGGAATTGTGACCGGTCACCTTCGCCACGCCCGGATTCCCCTCGACCCTCATCGCGGCGACTTTCTCGTCGTGGGTGACGACGAGGTGAGCCCGGCCCTTGCCGAGGTCATTAGCCGAGAAGCAGACGGAACCGTTCGACTGCGGATACTGCCCGGCCGACCGGACAGTCACAGCGAGTTCTCTACCCGGCGCCTCCCGACGCTGTCGTCGTAGCAGCCACCCCTCTCAGGTCGTCCAAGCACCACACTGGAGCATGGCAGGAAGCAGGCCGATGGGCCGGAAAAGGTCGACCCGGCCGGTTGGCAGACTGCCGTCGTTCAGCAGCATTGAGACCTTCGTAACCGGCACCGGTGCCGACCTGACCTATGGCCGACCCGCCACACTGAAGGTCTTCATCAGCTCCGTGATGCGGAACGGGTCGCTAGCCGCCGAGCGAAATGCAGTTGCCGCCGTTGTTGATGACCATCCCGACGCCGAGGGCATGGCTTGGGAACGAAATGCGAACGCTGGGCCGTACTCCTCCGTTGGGGTCTGCACCGGGCACGCATCGACCGCCGACGTTCTCTTTCTAGTTGTCTCTGACGACCTGACGGACGTCACCGAGGCGGAGTGGAGGGCGGCCCAGAAAGGCGGCGCGGCTTGCGCGATGTTCACCAAGACCGGCGTCTCTCGTTCCTCACGGCTACAAACCTTCATCAAGATTGAGCGGTCAAACGGTATCGACGTCCCCTTCGAGGGACTGCCCTCCCTGCAACAGGCGATGTCGGACGCTCTGCGTCGATGTATCACGGATGCATCGCGTCAGCGGACACAACGACGTCGCGTCGGTGCTTTACCGGCAGGGCACCCCGCCCACCTCCTTGAGGCTGGCGTCGAACGCGCCGTGCAGCACTACTTCTCTGGTTCCGCATCCGATGCCGCTGAAGTGCTCGAGGAAATAGACGCCCTGCTGGGACCCGGCGTCCAACGTCCCGAAGCGCTCGAACTGGTGACGGGCCTTGTTCACGGAGCAGCGGGACGCACATCCGCTGCCGTAGCCGCATACAAGCGCGTGATCCTCAGCCCTGCGAGCACTGAGCCCGCTATCGCCGTTGCGCATCAGAACATGGGGATCGAGGCCCTCAAGCTCGGAGATCTGCCGAGGGCACGAGAACTCATGCAACTCGCACTGGACATCTACCGAAAGATCGACGATTGGTTTGGAGTTCTCCAGATGGTTCTGAACCTGGCGACGCTCTCCTTGGCCGAGGGTGACCTAACTCGGGCGACAAGACTCTCGGATTTCGGCGAGGAACTCGTCGGCTGCTTTCGGGAGCCACTAGCCCATCAGCGATCTTGAGTTATAACCAGAACCTGTGGATCAGCCACCCGTTCGAGGGCGCGGCGTACCTTCCTCGTTGACCAAAACGAGATGTCGCTGGCGGTGGAACGCCGGCGAGGAAGGAACGCCGATGTTGAGAGTA
>JALZBN010000268.1 GCA_030947365.1 Actinomycetota bacterium | reverse complement strand
CGGCACGGGCGAATACGCGCCCATACCGCCCGTGTTGGGCCCGCTGTCGCCATCGCCAAGGCGCTTGAAGTCCTGCGCCGGCGCGAGTGCGACGGCGCGCCTTCCGTCGCAGATGCACAGCAGCGACAGCTCTGGGCCGCCGAGACCCTCCTCGATGACAACCCGCCGTCCGGCGTCGCCGAAGGCCGTCCCCGACAACTTCGAACGGACGTCGTCGGCCGCATCGGCGAACGACTCGGTGACCAGCACGCCCTTGCCCGCGGCGAGGCCGTCGGTCTTCACCACATACGGGGGCGAGAGCGTCTGCAAGAACGCCAGCGCCAACAGGGGATCACTGAACGTGGCGTGCCGGGCGGTGGGGACACCGGCCTCGACGAGGATGTCCTTCATCCACGACTTCGATCCCTCCAACCGCGCGCCATCCGCGCCGGGCCCGAAGACGAGCCGGCCGGCGGCGCGCAACCGGTCGGCCAGACCGTCGACAAGGGGAACCTCCGGACCGATGACAAAGAGGTCGGCATCGATCTCCTCCGGCGCGGTTTTGGTCGAACCGGGAATGCCCGGGTTGCCGGGTGAGACCACGACCGTGCCGGCCGTGGGCGCGAGCGCGTCACGCAGTGCATGCTCCCGCCCGCCGCTGCCAACGACACAGACCTTCAAATGACGAGCGTCCCGGGTCCGATGTCGCCACCGTCCCACCAGGCTTCGTCGTCGTCTTCATCATCGTCGTCGTCGTCGGACACGACGGGCATTGGGAACTCCACGAACTGCTGGCGGCCGGGACCGACTCCGACGAGGTGAATCGGCGCGCCGCCTTGTTCCGACAGGAACTCCACGTAACTGCGAGCCTCGGCGGGAAGGTCTTCGAGCGAGGTTGCCGCCGAGAGGTCGGTCTTCCAGCCGGGAAGCTCCTCGTAGATGGGCGTGACCTTGTGCAGCACTGACTGGTGATAGGGAACGTGCGTGTAACGCACTCCCTCGGCTTCGTAGGCGACGCACACCTTGATCGTCTCGAACGTGTCGAGAACGTCGAGCTTGGTCAGCGCCACCTCGGTCAGCGAGTTGAGACGCACGGCGTGGCGCAGCATCACTGCATCAAACCAGCCGGTGCGCCGGCGGCGGCCCGTATTGGTGCCGTACTCGTGGCCGCGGTCGACCAGCTCGTCACCCGTGTCGTCATCCAGCTCGGTCGGGAAAGGCCCCGAGCCGACCCGAGTGACGTACGCCTTGGCAATGCCGATGACCGAGTCGATGTGGCGGGGACCGACGCCCGCGCCGGTACACGCGCCGCCCGCAACCGGGTTCGACGAAGTCACGAACGGATAGGTGCCCTGATCGAGGTCGAGGAATGTGGCCTGGGCTCCCTCGAACAGCACGTTGCTCCCGGCCTCGAGGGCGTCGTGCACAAGGCCGACCGCGTCGGTGATCATGGGCTCGAGACGCGGCGCGAGTTCACCGAGGTACTGCTCGGCAATGTCGTCGGCGGAGAGGGCCAGGCGGTTGTACACCTTGGCCAAGATCAGGTTCTTCTCCTTCAGAACCACGTCGAGCTTCTCTCGGAAGATCTTGGGATCCAGCAGGTCTTGCACCCGCAGCCCTACGCGCGCCGCCTTGTCGGCATAGGCCGGGCCGATGCCCCGCTTGGTCGTGCCCAGGCTGTTCTTGCCCAGGTGGCGCTCGGTGAGGCGGTCGAGCTCGTGGTGGTACGGCATGATCAGGTGGGCGTTGCCACTGAGGCGCAAGCGACTGCAGTCGACACCACGAGCCTCGAGCCCGTCGATCTCCTCCACAAGCACGGCAGGGTCGACAACGACGCCGTTGCCGATCACGGGGATGACCCAGTCGTAGAGCACACCGGACGGCACCAGTTGCAGCGCGAACGACTCGCCGTCGACCACCAGTGTGTGGCCGGCATTGTGCCCGCCCTGATAGCGGACGACGAGTTGCATCTCCCGGGCGAGGAGGTCAGTCAGCTTGCCTTTACCCTCGTCGCCCCACTGGGTCCCGACGACGACAGTCCCCGGCACGCGTTTCTCCCTCGGCAGATGTGCTTCTCGGTTCGGCCATCATAGTCCGATGCCCGAACGCCTCCTCCTGGTCCGCCACGGCCTCTCGACATGGAACGTAGAGAACCGTTGGCAGGGTTGGGCCGACTGCCCCTTGTCGGACATCGGCGAGGCCCAGGCACGCGCCGCGGCGGCGCGGCTGACGGACACGCACCTCACCGGTGTCGCCGCGTCCGACCTGGAGCGGGCCCGGCGTACGGCCGAGATCATCTCCGCTGATCTCGGTCTCGGCGACGTGCTTCTCGAGCCCGGCCTGCGCGAGTACGACGTAGGCGACTGGGAGGGTCACACCCGTGAGGAGATCGCGGCCGGCTGGCCCGAGCTGTACGCCGACTGGTGCAAGGGGCACCGCACCCAGCTGCCCGGCGGCGAGCCCCGTGAGGTCTTCGAAAAGCGAGTCATCGCGAGCGTCCACCGACTGGCCGCCACGGCATCGCTCGGTGACGCGCCGCTAGTCGTCACCCACGGCGGCTGTATCCGGGTGATCGAGCGTCATCTCGGCCTGGAAACCGTCGCCGTCCCCAACCTCACCGGACGCTGGGTTGAGGTCGGCGCGTCGCGTTTGAAGCGCGGTAATCGTCGTGATCTGGGCCGAAATGGCCCTTGGCCTCAAGGGGTGACCGCGACAACTCCTTACTGAGGAGGTCGCGTGAGCAGGAGACCGTGGTTGGACGAAGCGGTGGTG
>JALZBN010000267.1 GCA_030947365.1 Actinomycetota bacterium | reverse complement strand
ACGCCTTGACGCAAAAGGTTGTCGCCGAGATACATGACGAAGTCTTCGTCGTCGAGGAAGTCGCGGGCGATGAGCACGCAGTGGGCGAGGCCAAGTGGCGCCTCCTGGCGCAGATAGGTGACTTGCAAGCCCCAGCGCTCGCCGGAGCCGACCGCAGCGGTGATCTCAGGCTCGGTGTCGCCGACGATGATGCCGACCTCGGTGATTCCGGCCTCCGCCATCTGTTCGAGCCCGTAGAACAGGATCGGCTTGTTGGCGACGGGCACCAGTTGCTTCGCTCCGGTGTGGGTGATCGGGCGCAGCCGGGTGCCAGCACCGCCGGAGAGGATGAGAGCCTTCACTCGGAGTTCTCTATCACCCGGCGACCGGGCGTGCGGGCCCAGGCCATCAGATCGGCGTCGGGCACCCGCTGAATGGCGCGCAGGTGGCGTCGCTCGCCGAGGGCGTCGGGAAGCATGCGGGTGAACCCGAGAAACGACCGCAGCCGGCGCTGGACCGTCTCGACTGACGGCTTCGTGCCCCGAGCCACCGGCGCAACCACGTCACGCCTGAAATATGACCCGGTGATCAACAGGTGCCGAAGCGCAGCACGCGCCGCCAGCGATGCCGGCGCGTTGCGCACCAGGGTCAGCAGCCGGTTGCGTTCGACGTAGTGGTCGAAGAGCGCCGATCCCTCGACGGTGGATGCCGAGTGCACGTGGCGCACCACCGAGCCCGGCACGTAGACGTGACGCCATCCGAGCGCCCGGCCCCGCCACGACAGGTCGAGGTCTTCGTAGTAGAGGAAGAAGCGCTCGTCGAACGCGCCGACGTCGTCGAGGTACCGGCGCGACAACAAGACGCCGGCGCCACACCAGGCAAAGACCTCTTCGGGCTCGGTGTAGTTGGCGTCGGCGCGCTCTAGGTAGCCGCGATCCGCGCCGTAGCCATCGTTGAGGAGGACCGAGCCCACGTTGTTGACGACGTCGTACGGCTCGCCGTCGAGACGAACGTTGTACCAGTTGGATTCCTGCGACACGACGTGCTCGACGCAGTGCGCGCCGGAGCGGACGGAGACCGTGCACTTGGCGTCGGCTGACAACTCAATCTTGCATTCCGGCAGCGAGCCATCGGCGCGAACCGGGATGCGAAGGTGGCCGCTGCCGTCCGTCCACTCGAACGGCCTCCCGGTCAACGGATCGTGCTCCGCACCCCAGAATCCCCGTACGAGTTGCACGCCGCCCCACGCGTCGCACCCGTCGACGCGCACTCCGCTGACCCGGGCGCCGAGTTGGCGATTGTCACCCCGGCCCCGCCGTCGAACCGGCGAGTCCACGACGACGTCGACGAAGGCGCGGTCAAAGAGGATCTTGGGGATGGCCGCGCCGACGTCAGGTTGCGACATGAGCGTGTCGACGAGCGGTTGGAGCCAACCGGGGTCGACCCTCGCGTCGTTGTTGACCAGCCCGATGAAGTCGACGTCGTCGAGTAGCTCGAAACCGGCGTTGCAGCCGCCGGCGAACCCGAGGTTCGTATCCGACTCCAAGACCGAGACGCGGGCATGCTTCTTCAGCCGGGCCACGACGCCGTCACTCGACGCGTTGTCGACGAGCACGACTCGGAGCCGGTCGGACGGCCAGTCGGTGGCGAGGATGCTCTCCACGCAGCGCACGGTGAGGTCGTCGCCGTTGTGGTTGACGACGACGATGCCGACTGACGGTGTCGTCACTTGCTCTTCAACCGGCTCAGTGCCTTCGCTGCGACCTGCTTTGGCCCGCCCTCCTTGAGGTGCCCGAACGCGATAGTGAGCTCGCGGCGCAGACCACTGACGGCGGGCGGAGGCCCGAGCTCGCGCCGCAGGCGCGCCGTGGCCAGAGGATCCAACAGGTCTGGCGCGCGCCGGGGGTGGCGACAGAACTCGAGCAGCGGCTGCAGGGCGCGCGACCACGCCAACTCGGGCGCCAGGGTGGCCTCGTTCTCGCGGCAGGTCTTTCGAAGGCCGTCGTCGTCGAGGAGGCGGAAGAGAGCGTCTTCGAGAGCGACGACGTCGGCCGGTTCGACGGTGATGCCCAACTCTCGGGATGCAACGAGATCGGCGAGGACGTCGCCGCGTGTAGCTACCACTGGCAGCGACGCCCAGATGTAGTCGAGGACACGGGTGCGGAACGACAGTGCAGTTTCGAGATGGGCCAGGTGGGTGCTCACGCCGACGTCGGACTCGAGCAGCCAGTCGGTCCGCTTGTCGTAATCGATCCAGCCTTCATTGAAGAACACGTGCACATCGGTAAGGCCTAGCCGCGCCGAAAGCTCGCGCGCCGCCAGCGCCATCCGCATCTCGGGGATATCGGGATTGGGGTGACGGAGGCCCATGAAGACGAGCCGGACGTTGGGGGCGCGCCGGCGTAAGCGGTCGACAGCGTTGATGAGCGTGAGGGGATCGAACCAGTTGTAGATACCGCCGCCCCACAAGATGACCTTGTCGTCGCGACCGACTCCGGGAAGGACGCCTTTCAGCACCTGCTGGTTGGCGGCCGGCGTGACGTCGGGAACGCCGAAGGGCACTACGTCGATGAGCGATCGAAGGCTGTCATCGTCGTCGTAGGTGTGGGGGTTCACCCGCCCGAGCGCAGCCAGATGGCCGAGCCAGAAGTCGCGCTGGCGGGTGCTGGCGCACATCATGAAGTCGGCGCGCATCAGTTGCTCGTTGAGCACCTCGGTTGCCATGCGCACGGTGTGACGGCGCGCCCGGTCGTCGAGATCGCGCGCCTGCTCGAGC
>JALZBN010000266.1 GCA_030947365.1 Actinomycetota bacterium | reverse complement strand
GGTGGGAGCAACATCGGGTCCATCGTCCTGGTCGGTTCGATCACCGTGGCCCTGGCCTTCGGCCTCGGGTTCGGGCCCGCCCTGCTCCGGCGCGTCCAACGGCGGCGACATCAAGCGGAGTCGCCTGCTGTGCGCGCCGCCCGCACCCAACACGCAACCGCTCGCCGGAAGCGCACGGGCAAGACCAAGGGCAAGCGCCGCCCTGGTGGCTGAAACGGGTTGGGCATGGACGGGGCTTCGGCGCGCCGGAGCCGGCGCGCTCGTCGCCACCGCCATCTTGGTGGTCACCGCCGCACCGGCTGACGCCCACACCATCACCGGCACGAAGCCGACCGACTACCAGAGCCAGATCCTGTCGGTTGCCCCCGCGCTCGCCGGCCTCAGCCTGCGGTTGCTCGATCTCGGCAACAAGGTTGAGCTCACAAACGCCACCGGCAACGACATCGTCGTGCTCGGCAGCGATGGCCAGCCCCTTGGGTCCGTTGGGCCCGGCGGCCGGGTCAGGTCCGGGCACACGGCCAAGTGGCGTGACCAGCGCACCCGGTGGGAGGGCGCTGATCCTCCGGCCGTGCGCGCCGCGCCGGGCGTTCGCCACGTGGTCTCCCAGTGGTCCATCCCCCTGCAAGCCGGCGACATGCCGGTCGTGGTCCTCGGTCGCATCACTTGGGTGCCGGGCGCCAGCGCGGTGCCCTGGCTCCTCGCCGCCCTCGGTCTGTTTGCCATCACGGTCTCGCTGGCTTGGACGCGCCACTGGGGGCCGGCGTTGGCGGCAGCACTGGCCGTCCTCATCGCGGTTGACGCCGTACACAGCTTCGCCAGCGCCGCGGCAGGCGGCGACTCCGTTGTCGTCACCATTGCCCGGGTTCTCGGCCTTGGCTTCCTCTCAACCCTGGCGTGGCTCGGAGGTGTCTGGGCCATCGGCCGGCTACAGCGGAAGAACGAGTTAGGACTCCTCGTGGCCGCCCTCGGGGGCTTTGTAATCGGCCTCTACAGCTTGAGCGACACGACCATCCTGGGCCGGTCTCAGGTTGCATACGCCTTCGCGTCAGTGGCTGCCCGCGCCGCCGTGTCGCTCTCCCTGGGTGTCGGCTTCGGCCTCGTCGTGGCCGTCGTCATGGTGTTCAAGCACAACCCCGGCCTTGTCACACAGGCGACAGAGACATGAAAGGTTGAGGTCAGGTAGCTTCCGGCACCATAAGACGACCTGATCAGCGGGAGGCGTGATGGACACCGGAAATACTGCCTGGGTACTCGTTTCGGCGGCACTCGTGCTGGTGATGACCCCGGCTTTGGCCCTCTTCTACGGAGGGATGGTGCGGTCCAAGAACGTGCTCGGGATGTTGATGCAGAACTTCTTCTGCATGGGTCTGGTGAGCGTGCTGTGGGCCGTGCTGGTGTTCAGCCTCGCCTTCGGGCCCGATGCCGGCGGGGGGCTGATCGGCAACCTCAGCTTCGTCGGTTTGAAGGGCCTCGGCAACGTGAAGCTGTCGCTTCCCGGCTTCTCCAGCAGCTCGGCGCTCAGCATCCCGCCGTTGGCGTTCGTCGCCTTCCAGATGATGTTCGCCATCATCACTCCCGCGCTGATCACGGGCGCCACGGCCGACAGGATGAAGTTCTCGGCCTGGGTCCTGTTCCTGAGCGTCTGGGTCGTGCTCGTCTACGCGCCGGTCGCCCACTGGGTCTTCAGCCCAGTCGGGTGGCTGTTCAAGAAGGGCGCGCTCGACTTCGCCGGCGGCACCGTCGTGCACGTGAACGCCGGCATCGCCGCCCTGGCGCTCATTCTCGTGCTCGGAAAGCGCAAGGGCTGGCCCCACGACCCGATGCCACCGCACTCTCTTCCGCTCACGCTGCTGGGCGCGGGACTGCTGTGGTTCGGGTGGTTCGGGTTCAACGCTGGCTCCGCCCTCGGCGCCAATGGCTTGGCCGCGCAGGCCCTCATCAACACCCACTTGGCCGCCGCCGCCGGCATGCTCGGGTGGCTCGTGATCGAGCGCGTCAAGGGTGGGCACGCGACCACGCTCGGTGCCGCGTCGGGCCTCGTCGCCGGCCTGGTGGCGATCACGCCCTGCGCCGGGTTCGTCAGTGGCATGTCGCCGCTCGTCATCGGCTTCGTCGCCGGGATTGTGTGCTTCCTCGCCATACAGATGAAGTTCAAGTTCGGCTACGACGACTCCCTCGACGTGATCGCCGTTCACCTCATGGGCGGCATCATCGGATCGCTGCTGCTCGGGTTCTTCGCCGACAAGGGGGTGAACTCTCTCGGCGCCGACGGTGTGTTCTTCGGCGGCGGCGCGGCATTGCTCGGCAAGCAGTTGCTGGCCGTCGGGGTGACGTTGGCATACTCGTTCGCCGTGTCGTTCATACTGGCCAAGGCGATCGATGCCACTATGGGGCTGCGGGTGCCGGCCGACCAGGAGGCCGAGGGCCTCGACGTCAGCCAGCATTCGGAAACCGCCTACTCAATGGAGATCGGAACGGGAAGGGTCGCCTGATGAAACTCGTGACTGCGATCATCAAGCCGTTCAAGCTCGACGACGTGAAAGAGGCCCTGCGCGCCCTCGGCGTGCAGGGCATGACGATCTCCGAGGTGCAGGGTTTCGGCCGCCAGCGCGGGCACACCGAGGTGTACCGGGGCGCCGAGTACACCGTCGACTTCGTGCCCAAGGTGCGGCTCGAGATCCTCACCGAGCCCACCGACACCGACCAGGTCGTCGACGCCATCATGACCGCGGCGCGCACCGACAAGATCGGCGACGGCAAGG
>JALZBN010000265.1 GCA_030947365.1 Actinomycetota bacterium | reverse complement strand
GATCGGCGGCGCGTCGGGCCGGCTCAACAATGCCGCCATGCCGTCGAGGGCGGGGATCTCTGAGCCCTCCACGTCGATCTTCACGAACGTGGGGTTCAGTTCGAACTCGGCCAGGATCTCGTCGATCGTCACCGCCGGGACCGGCACTAGGTGGCCGGCGCCGTCGTCAGACGACAGGGCGACGCGACCCCAAGGCCCCCTGGCGATGAATTCCAGCGTGCCAGGCCGGTCGCTGACGGCCGCCTCCACGACCTGAAGCTGGGCGAACCCGTTGCGCGCCGCGCTGGCACGCAGGAGGGCGGCGTTGGTGGGCGCAGCCTCCACGGCGAGAACGCGACAACCAGCTGCGGCGGCTGACAGCGAGAACTGCCCGAGGTGGGCGCCGATGTCGAGGAGGGTGTCGCCGGCGCGGATCAAATCGAGCATCAGCCCGACGTTGATCTTGTCGAGGATCTGGCCTCCGGCGAGAGTGATCGTGATCGGGTCGCCGAGCTCCGGATCGACCATGACCGTGAACGCGTGTCCATCCGGCGCGGTCACGGTTGGCGCGGCCCAACGAGTGCGGTCGCCCAGCAGTGGCGTGCGACCATTGGCGTGGCCTTCGAGGGTGGACCGAACGGCCTCGTGGTGGGCCTCGATCTGGCGGAGTTGGCCGTCGACCTCGGCGCGCAACGAATCGACTTCATCGAGCCGGTGACCGATCTCGGCGATGGAGACCAGGCGCCGGGTGACGCCGTGTACCGACGCGGGGTCGACACGGGGCCCGATACGAGGCTGGGCCTGGGAGACGGCGGGTTCGGTATCGGGCGGCGCGCCGGGAGCGGCCGGCTGCAGCAGGCTCCGGTCCCAGTCCTGGATGGCGGCGAGGGTTTCTTGCGACGGCGCGGCCCACGTGTTGTCGACGAGTGGATACCGCTCGCCTTTCCGCAGAGTGAGGTGCACCGAAGTGAGCAGGTACTCGCCATGGCCCAAGATGACATGGGGAAATTCCCAGCACGTAAAGCGTGGCTCCTCGCCGGCGGCCACCCTGGCCTCGTGATCGGCGAGCGCAACGCTCAGCTCACGGCGCGTGGCCATCGTCTCCGTTGACACCTCGGGGATGAGATCGTCGACAGGCTCCAGCCCGCTGGCGTCGACGATGTAGCGCTGGAGGTTCTCGGGCGAGAGGAACAGGGTGAGCCCCGGAAACCCGATTCCGCCGGGCGGTCCTTCAAGGCGGATCTCAGTCGAGAGGCTGAGTACACCCCCCGGCTTGAGCACACGGCCCATCTCGTAGGCGGCATTGGCGACGTCGATCAACTCGCCGACGTGCTCGATCGATCCGGACGAGAAGATCCCGTCGAACGTGTCGGCCGGGTAACGGAGTGAGCGGGCGTCCATATGCTGAACCACCAACCGGTTGGGGTCGAATTCCTCAGTGGCGATTGCGGCCGGGTCGAGGAGCATCGACACCGGCGCGGTGCCGCCCCAGTCGCCCGGGGCCAGATAGCGGTCGGTGGCGAACACCTGGCGGGCGTGGCGGGTGAGGTAGAACAGCGTGTCCTCGGTGCCGGCGGCGACCCCGAGCACGAGTGAGTCGGGACGGAGAGCGTCGAAATGGCGAAGGGCCCGGATGGCCATCGCCACCTCCCAGTCCTTGCGGTGCTCGGTGCCTTTCGGAAACCCGGGGAGGTCGTTCAACTTGTAGGCGCACACGTCGCGCATGATCTCGGCCAGCTCAGGGTCGCCAAAGTCCTCGATCCCGATGACCTTGTTGAAGTTCAAGGCTGCACTCCTCCCACGAGCTCTTCCCATCTCTCCCTGTCGGCGACCCTCCCGGGGCACTCTCGCACGATCGGCGCCCCGACCACCTCTTCGATGACATCGAGGTATCCGGCGGCCATGCGGGCGACGGTGCCATTCTCCTCGAAGTACGAGCGGGCCCGCGCCGACAGCCGCCCGCGCGACTCCGTGTCGGCGCGCAGCGACCGCAGCACGGCGACCAGCTCGGGTACCTCGCCGTCGCCGGTCGTGACTCGCAGGCACACGTCGGCCGGGAGCGATTGCCAGTACGGCACGTCACTCATGACGACAGGCTTGCCGGCGGCCAACCCCCGCACGAGCGTGCCCGACCACTGCTTCACCATCGGGCTGCGGAGGTTGACAACGACGTCGGTCGCCACCTGATAGGCCTGAAAAGTGTCGAATGCGACCGGCCCGGTGAAGCGGAGCCAGTGGTCGACGCCGAGTGTGCGAGCTAGCTCATGCAGGGCCCGTTCGTACTCCGGGTCGAGCACCCGGCCCACGACGAGCAAGACCACGTCATCGTCGTCAGCGACGAGTTCGGGCAAAGCTTGGATGCAGGCTTCGATGCGCTTGGCGGGGTGGACGATGCCGAAGACGCCGATCGTGAAGGTCGTGCTGTCGAGCCCGAGTCGGCGGCGCGCCGAGGCGGTTTCGGGTGGGCTCGTGCCGTCGATCGGGTCGCCAACGCCGAGAGGGACGACGGCCACCCGCTTCGCGGCCGGATATCGATCTTCGAGCTCAGCTGCCCCCGAGCCGGCGTGGACGATGAGCGCGGGGCTCGCCTCGACTATCCGTCCGAGCATTGGATGGCGCGACCAGAAGTCGGTCACCGAGCTGTCGGGCGCTTCTCGACCGGCGCGTTCGGCCTCCCGTTCCAGTTTCGCCAATTCCTCAACCGCGTCATCGCCCTCGAGGACCGCCAGCTCGGCCCGGAACTCGTTGTGTCGCTTTCGGCGATTGGCGTCGGCATACAGGACGTAGCTC
>JALZBN010000264.1 GCA_030947365.1 Actinomycetota bacterium | reverse complement strand
GTACTTCCACCCGCCATCGGGGAACACCGTCACGATCACCCCCGAGTCGATCTCAGCGGCAGCGCGCGCTACGCCTGCCATCGACGCGCCCGACGAGATGCCCGCGAACACGGCCGCCTCCTCGGCCAACCGGCGCGTCCACTCGATCGACTCTCGCGGCCGCACGATGATGCGCCGGTCGATGAGATCGGGATCGAAGACCGGCGGCACGAAACCGTCCTCGATGTTGCGCAGGCCCTGCACCAGCTCACCCGCGGGTGGCTCAACTGCCCAGATCCCGATCGCCGGGTTCTGCTCCTTCAGATACCGGCCGACTCCCATGAGTGTGCCGCTCGTGCCCAGTCCCGACACGAAGTGGGTGACCTCGGGGCAGTCGCGCCAGATCTCGGGCCCGGTGCCCTCGTAGTGCGCACGAGGATTGGCCGGGTTGCCGTACTGGTACAGAAAGGCGACCTCGGGCATCTCCGCAGCCATGCGCTGGGCCTTGCGAACCGCGCCGTTCGACCCCTCGTCGGCCGGCGACGAGATCACCTCCGCGCCGAAGTTCTCCAAGAGCTGGCGGCGCTCCGGTGAGACGTTCTCCGGCAGCACGATCCGCAGCTTGTAGCCCTTCAGTCGGCACACCAGCGCCAACCCGATCCCGGTGTTGCCCGACGACGGCTCGAGGATGGTCTGCCCCGGCGAGAGCGCGCCGGTCTTCTCGGCGTCGATGACCATCGCCAAGGCGATGCGGTCTTTGACCGACCCGCCCGGGTTCTGGCCCTCCAGCTTGGCCAAGATGCGCACACTGGGCTTGGGGCTGAGCTGGCTCAGCTCGACCAACGGTGTATCGCCGATGAGGTCGAGGATGCTTTCAGCGACGGCCAAACCGGCCTCCGCTACCCGCCGGCGACGGCCGGCAAAATGGAGATGACGTCGCCGCCCGACACGGTCGTGTCGAGCTTGTCGAGGTAACGAACGTCTTCGTCATTTCGATAGACGTTGACGAACTTGTGCAGCGCGCCGTCGTCGGTGACGACCTGACCATCGAGGTCGGGGAACTGGCGCACGACGTCGCCCAGCACTTCGCCAAGGGTTCCGCCGTCGGCCTCGACGACGGACTTCCCTCCGGCGCGCGCACGCAAAACGGTTGGCAGGCGGACTTCAACAGGCACGAGTCGTCATCCTAGTTGTCGGCCACCTCGAAGGGCTCCTCCGAGATCACATTGTCGACGATGCGGAACGATCGAGTGACCGGCTCGTCGTCTTGTAGCGAGACGAGCACGTAGTGCCACTCAGGGTCGGGAGCCTGGCGCAGGTCGGTGGGCGACGGGTATGCCTCGGTGTGGGTGTGGGAGTGGTAGACGCCGGTGATCTGCAGCCCTCGCGCTTCGGCGTCGCGGTCGGCCTTCAGCAGGTCGAGGGAATCGACTTCGTAGATGACCGGCGACTCGGCCGCGTTGCGACACGGGTAGACGACCTCCACCTCGGGCGCGCCGGGCTGACCGGCCAGGAGGCCGCACACCTCGTTGGGCACACCGTCGAGGGCGTGGCTGATCATCGAGTCGTGGTCGGCGCGGCGGATCCGGAGCATGAACGGTCGAGGGTACTTGTACTCTCGACCGATGGCTCCCAAGGGCACCAAGCCGGTCGCTTCCAACCGGCGCGCCCGCTTCGACTACGACGTGCTCGAGACCGTCGAGGCCGGCATTGCCCTTTCGGGCACCGAGGTCAAGTCGTTTCGCTCCAGCCAGGTGCAGCTCAAGGACTCCTACGCCCGGCCGTCCGACGGTGAGCTCTGGTTGATCGGCATGCACGTGGCGCCCTACGGCTTGGCCGATGGGTTCGCCAACAACGACCCCGAGCGCCGGCGCAAGCTGCTGCTCCACCGCGCCGAGATCGACAAGCTCGTGGCCCGCATGAACGAGGAGGTGCTGTCACTGGTGCCCCTCGAGGTGTACTTCCGGGACGGACGGGCCAAGGTCGAGCTCGCCCTCGTGCGGGGCCGCAAGCGCCACGACAAGCGCAACGCCATCGCCGAGCGCGACGCCCGGCGCGAAACCGACCGGGCCATGTCTCAGCGAAACCGAGAGCGGGGCGGTTAGATATACTGAGCGAGTACGGGGCTGACCGGTTTCGACGTTGGGACCGCTGGCTCGTCGTGCGACCCGAGTTGCTCAGACTCGTTAAACGGGGCACAAAAACAGGTGCCAATAACACGGAACCTGCCTTCGCAATGGCAGCCTAAAAACTCCTGAGCAAGGCAAATTGCGACCCGAGAGGGCACGCCGAGGACGACCCTTTGCCTTGGGAACAGAATGAGGGTTGACAGCCGGCAAAGACCGCTGACATGTCGGGAAAGACCGACTGGCCTCACGGAAAGACGTGACGAGCAGTTCGTGACCCGGCACGAGGGCAGCGTTAAGCCCGAATCACGGGAACGGTCGTAGCACGGAGGGTCCGCACTCATCGGACGAGGGTTCGATTCCCTCCAGCTCCACAACATCTCCAGCTCCACCCACAACCAACGCAATACGGTGGGTAAACGGGAAGTCACGGCTTCATGTCCGAGCTCCACAGCCAACTGTATAAGGCCCACGCCGAAATGGTGACCGGCGACGAACTCCAGCTCCTAAAGGAGCATGAGCCCGGGGTCAACTTCACCATCGTCGGCGCCGAGGAAGCTGGTCTCAGCCAAGGCCGGCAGTCCCGGGTCTCGGTGCTGGAGTATGAGCGTGGTGGCGAGGCCTTCCAGGTTCTCTGGAAGCGCATGGCCGCCGACAAGGGCTTG
>JALZBN010000052.1 GCA_030947365.1 Actinomycetota bacterium | reverse complement strand
TTGCCATTCGAGGAACGGGTGTTCACGCTGTTGGTACCGCCGCTGAGTGTGTCGACTCCGCAGGTCTACGGCGCGTGGGATTCGCTGGGCGCGCCGGCCGCCTTGGGCACGAACGACCTTGAGCCAGCCGCGCTGCTCGTTGCCCCGGAGTTAGCGGGCTGGCGCGACCGCCTTGGTGACGCGACCGGTGAGACCCCGCGCCTCGCCGGCAGCGGAGCAACCTGGTTTGTCGAGGGAGCCTTCCCAGGCGACGACCACATCGTCGTCACCACCGCCACTGCCCAGTAGGGACAGGAGGGGAGGGCTACTTACCGGCGCGCCGTTGCCAGCGCGTGGCCTTCAACATCTTCTTGTGCTTCTTCTTGCGCATTCGCTTGCGGCGCTTCTTGATAAGTGAACCCATGAGCAGCGGCCAGGGTAGCCGGTAGCTGCCAGGGCCTTGCTCGGGGACCAGGATTCGGACCCGGACTTGGTGGACCAAAACCACCCGTGCTGCCATTACACCATCCCCGACGGAGCAGACACCACGGTAATGGCGGCGGGAGCGAGCGCTTGGCACCAACCGGCGATCATGAGGTTGAGGTCGTTGCTCCTCCGCACGTACACCTCAAGGCAACCCTGATACTCGCCGCCGATGTTCTTGCGCGCCGTTTTCGGGTTGTGACGCTTGAGGGTGACCCGGAATGCTGCTTCAGCTACGCCGACGACGTCGGACCAGAACGCCAAGGAGGGTCCCACGTCAGCGGACTCGTGAATGTGGACTCTAAAGGTCAACCGGTCGTGCCCGACGCCGAGGAGTTGGAGCCACGCAAGGTAGAACCGCACCATGTTCGGGTCTGAGTTTATGAACTTGACTTGTGCGTTGGGTCCCCACGGCTTGTTCTTGCTGCCTTCCGCCCAGTACGCGACCACACCTGCAATGAACAGCTCGCGCTCTGAGAGCTCGGGGATCTCGGCTCGGGCCAGAGCCATCATCTCTGCGTTCCGCCGCAGCCGGAGCTCGCGCCGGGTCTGCGCTCGTTTCAGGGTTGGCGCCCGTTGCTTCTCCGCGAGTGCCATCTCGTGTTCCTTCGTCAATGCGACATCACGCAGCCAGTAACTGAGCGTGCTCTTGGCGACGCCGATGATGTTGCGGATCTCGTTCTAGGACTTGCCCTGGAGCCGAAGCGCTATCGCCTCCGCTCGAAGGTTGTCCTTTGCATTCGGGCGCGCCGTCCAATCCGGCGGCGGCACACCCCGCAGCCAGTTGTTGAGCAGCTTGGCGCTCCGAACGCCGAGGGCAGTCTTGATTTGCGAACGCGAGAAGCCCGCGAGTCGAAGCCGGACGGCTTCACCGGAGGGGTGAGGACTCATGAGAAGGAACACTAGTTCGTGGGAACAGATGTTTGCAAGCGGAGAACATGGAAGGGGTCGAGAGGGATGCCCGGCTCCGCGCCGGGGGAGCGATTAGAAAGGAGGCGTGAGGCTCCGACCGCTTTCCGCCGTGGTGATGGCCGCTGGCGAGGGCACCCGCATGAAGTCGGCGTTGCCGAAGCCCCTCCACCCGCTGTGCGGGCGGCCGATGGTGCTGCACGTGCTCGACGCCCTCTCGGAGATCGTCGTCGAGCGCGCCGTGGTTGTCGTCGGTCACGGCGCCGAGCCGGTAACGAAGACCCTCAACGAACACAGCGCGCCGGATCTCGTCATCGACTTCGTCGAGCAGCACGTGCAGCGCGGCACCGGCGACGCGATCGCGGTGGCGTTGACAGCCTTCCCCGACGACGACATCGACGACGGCGACATTGTTGTGCTTCCGGGCGACACGCCGTTGGTGCGGCCGGCAACCCTCGGCAACCTCGTCGTCGAGCATCGGGCGGCCGATGCCGCGGCAACGCTGCTAACGGCCCGGCTCGACGACCCCACCGGGTACGGAAGAGTTGTGCGAGACAAGCACGGCGCGGTCCGCCGACTTGTCGAAGAGGCCGATGCCACCGAGGCTGAGCGCGAGATCGACGAGGTCGGCACTTCGATCTACTGCTTTCGCCGCAGCCTGCTCGCGCCGGCGCTTCGGCGTCTCAGCCCCGAGAACGCCGCCGGCGAGTACTACCTCACCGATGTCATCGACGTGCTGGCCCAAGCCGGGCACAAGGTCATTGCGGTCGAGGCCAGCGACCCGCGCGAGACGGTTGGTGTCAACGACCGGCTCCAGTTGGCGAGCGCCGAGTCCGAATTACGTCGGCGCATCAACGAACGGTGGATGAAGTCCGGCGTGACGATGCTCGATCCCGACAACACCCTGATCGACTCCGCCGTCCGCCTCAGCACCGACGTGGCGCTCTACCCCGGCACGATCCTGCAAGGTCGCACCTCGGTGGGCGCCCACGCCCGCCTCGGGCCGAACGTGCGCCTCGTCGACTGCGCTGTTGGCGACGGCGCGAGGGTGCAGGAGACGGTCGGGCGCGACGCGGAGATCGGGCCCGGCGCGAGGGTGGGCCCCTACGCCTCGCTGGCACCGGGCAGCCACGTTCCCAGCGGCACGACAACGGGTCCGTTCTACACTGGCGGCGCGGGCGACGACGAGAGCGTGTAGGAACAATTGGAGCTCATTCCCAGAAAGCGACTGCAGCTGTTCGCCGGCCGATCGAACCTGGCGCTCGCCGAGGCCATCGCCAGCAACCTCGATGTCGAGGTCGGCGACGCCAACCTGGCCGAGTTCGCCAATGGCGAGATCCACTGCCGCTTCCACGACTCGGTTCGTGGCGCCGACGTGTTCATCATCCAGACCCACGCCGGGCCGGTGAACAAGTCGATCATGGAGCAGCTCATCATGATCGACGCGGCCAAGCGGGCGTCGGCCAAGCGCATCACCGCGGTGTGCCCGTTCTACGGCTACTCCCGCCAAGACCGCAAAGCATCGGGCCGCGAACCGATCACGGCGAAGCTCATCGCCAACATGCTTATGACGGCTGGCGTCGACCGTGTCGTCAGTGTCGACCTCCACTCCGGACAGATCCAGGGATTCTTCGACGTTCCCGTCGACCACCTCACGGCCATGCCGGTGCTCACTGAATACGTACGAGAGCACTTTGGTAGCGATGTCGTCATCGTCTCGCCTGACGCTGGCCGGGTAAAGGTGGCCGAGCGGTTCGCCCAGCGCCTCGACGCCGACGCGGCCAGCGTGTGGAAGCGGCGGCACCATGACCGCGCCAACGTCGTAGAGGCACTCGACGTGATGGGCGACGTCGACGGACGGGTGTGTGTGCTCGTCGACGACATGATCGACACCGCCGGCACGGTGTGTGCCGCGGCCGAGCAACTGAAGCAGCACGGCGCGACCGAGGTGTATGCCATGGCGACCCACGGTGTGCTGTCAGACCCGGCTATCGATCGGCTGAAAAACTCGGTGCTGTCCAAGGTCGTCGTCACCGACACGTTGCCCATCGCCGACGATCAGCGCATCGACAAACTGGAGGTTCTCTCCGTCGCCAACATCATCGCCGACGCCCTCGACGCCGTCTTCGAGGACTCGTCGGTGTCCGACATTTTCGGCGGAGAAAACCAGACCTAGGGGACGCCGCCCGGTCGTCTCACCACGCCTCCCCAGAGTCCCACCTAGACTCGCGCCATGGAAGAAGTCTCACTCTTGGCTGAAGCTGGGCGCACTACTGGTAGTTCGGCTTCGCGCCGGCTGCGGCACGCGGGCAAGGTTCCTGCTGTGCTCTATGGGCACGGGGTCGACCCGCAGGCACTTGCGGTCGACAGCCGTGAGCTGCGCGGCGCGCTTCAATCTGACGCCGGGCTCAACGCGCTGATCTCGCTGAAGGTCGATGGCGCCAACCACCTGGCCATGGCCCGCCAGCTCCAGCGCCACCCGGTGCGGGGCACGGTCGACCACGTCGACTTCGTCATCGTGCGGCGCGACGAGGTCGTTGCCGTCGAGGTTCCCGTCCACCTAGTCGGCGAAGCCCTCGAGGTGCACCGCGCCGATGGGCTGGTCGAGCAGCAGCTGTTCAGCCTGGTCATCAACGCGACGCCGGCCAACATCCCGGCGACGATCGACGTCGACGTCTCCGAACTCACCATTGGCGATGCCGTACGCGTGGGAGACCTCAAGCTCCCATCCGGGGTCACCACCGACGCCGATCCCGAGGAGCCGATCGTGGCCGGACAATCCTCACGTGTCGCCGCCGACCTCGAGGCCGACGAGGCCGCAGTAGCCGAGGGCGCAGCGCCGGAGGGTGCGCCCGCGGACGAAGGAGGCGAGGCGGCTACCGGCGGCGACGGTGGTGGCAGCGCCTCCCAAGAGGGATAAGACCTGCTGCCAGAGGAGGACGGCCCGGCTGCCACGCTCGTGGTCGGCTTGGGCAACCCAGGCAAGGAGTATGTCGGTTCCCGTCACAACCTGGGCGCCGAAGTCGTCGGGCTGCTTGCGGCGCGGCACGGCAGCCCGTTGCGCAAGGGCCGAGACCGGGCCCTCGTCGCCGAAGTTCGTGTTGACGGCCGCAGGGTCGTCCTCGCGTTCCCGCAGACGTTCGTGAACCTGTCGGGCGAAGCTGTCGGGCGGTTGGTGAAACGCTGTGGTCTGAGTGACGATCTCAGCCGGGTCATCGTCGTCCACGATGAGCTCGACCTGCCGGCGGGACGGGTGAAGGTCAAGGAGGGCGGCGGCACCGCTGGCCACAACGGGCTGGAATCGTTGCGCGCCCACCTGCACTCCGGCGGTTTCACCCGGGTGCGCATCGGTATCGGCAAGCCACCGGGGCGCCAGGAAGGGGCCGACTTCGTGCTCCGGCGGCCGGGCAAGGCGGAACAGATCGAGCTCGACGTTGCCGTTGAGGAAGCGGCCGAGGCGGTCGAGATGATCCTTGCCGAGGGCCCCTCCGCAGCGATGAACCGGTACAACACCACCCGCCAGTAGCGCGGGGCCCAAGGGAAATCTTTCGAGATGTGCTTGACCTGGCCCTAAGGGCCGGGTCGTACTCTTCATCCATGAAGAACTCGACCCATGGATGGGGGTGACAAGTTGAGCGAGACGATGACGGATACCTGCACCTGCGGTTGTAACACCACTGCGGTCGTGGAGGAGAAGCCCACCCCCGACACCTGCGGCTGCGGCTGCGGCTCCAAGGATCCGCAAACCGCCTAGAACCGCCTAGGACCGCCTAGAACCGCCTGGTTCTCTGCACCACATACTCTCGGGAGGGATGACGCTCAACGACCTCCCGGCGCTGGTCCGCCGCCATCCATCTCTCGCGGGCCTCGCCGGTGGGTCGTCGACCGTCGTGGCTGTCCCTGAGCCTGCTCAGGCATTCACCATTGCCGGGTTGGCCGGTCTAACTGGTCGCCATCCCCTCGTCGTCGCCGTGCCGACTACGACCGATGCCGAGCGCCTCGCCCACGATCTGCGGGCCTTCCTCGGCGAGGAGGCTGTCGACGTCTTTCCGGCATGGGAAACCATGCCCTTCGAGCGGGTCAGCCCGGCCGTCGGCACCATGGGCCATCGCCTAAGGGTGCTGTGGCGCCTCCGGAAGCCCGAGACGGCTGCCCGCGTGGTCGTGGCACCAGTACGGGCCCTCGTGCAGCGCTTGGGGCCCCACGTGGAGGAGACGGAGCCCCTCATCGTTCGCCCGGGCGACCAGGTCGACCCGCTCGAGCTCGTCGAGCGTCTTGTCGACGTGGGCTACCGGCGCGAGTACCAGGTGGAACATCGCGGCGAAGTGGCGCGCCGGGGCTCGATTGTCGACGTCTTCCCCTCGACGGCGGAGCATCCGGTTCGAATCGACCTCTGGGGCGACGAGGTCGACCGCCTCACCGAGTTCTCAGTCAACGATCAGCGCTCCACCGACGACATCGAGGGCGCGGAGCTGTTCCCCTCTCGCGAATTGCTGCCGACTCAGGAGGTGCGGGAGCGGGCGGCGGCCCTGGTGGCGCGCGAACCGTGGGGCCGCGAGCAGTGGGAACGGTTGGCGGAGGGGATCACCTTCGACGGGATGGAGTCGTGGCTGCCGTGGCTGACCGACGGCGAGCACGGTCTGTTCGACGTGCTGGGCCCCACAGCCCAGATCGTGCTGGTCGAGCCCCGGCGCATGCGCGACCGGGCGCGCGACCTTCTCGAAGAGGAGATGTCCCTCGCTTCTTCGCTGGCCCAGACGTGGGGCGCATCGGTCACCTCCGAAGAACGCCCGTGGCCGCAGCTGCACCTGCCGTTCGACAGGCTTCTAACTCACACTGACGCGCCGGTCATGACCCTCGTCTCGGTGCCCGACCGGCCCGACACCCTCACCATCGAGGCCCGGGGCTGGGATCCCGTCGCGGGCGACGGCAGTCGGCTGGCTCGCCAACTCACCGACCTCTTGGCTGACGGATACCTCGTCGTCGTAGCCGCCGACGGCACGGGGTCGGCGGCGCGGCTGGCGGCGACTCTCACCGAGCATGGCGTCTCCCTTCCGATCGTGACGGCCGTCACCGGTGCGCAATCGTGCATAGTCATACAGTCCCTTGAGCGGGGGTTCGTCCTCCCGCAGCTGAAGCTGGCGGTGCTCACCGAGGGCGACGTCACCGGTCGGCGCCGACCCCATCGCGCGCCCCGTGTCCGGAAGCGCACCGACGCCCAAGGCTTCTTCGACGACCTTCAGCCCGGCGACTACGTGGTGCACCATCAGCACGGCGTGGCTCGATACGGGGGCATGGTCAAGCGCGCCATCGGCGGCACTGAGCGCGATTACCTCCTGCTGGAGTACCGCGGGGGCGACAAGCTCTACGTTCCATCCGACCAGATCGACGCCGTTCGCCATTACACCGGCGGTGATACCCCGTCGCTGAGCCGCCTGGGAGGCACCGACTGGGCTCGCACCAAGTCGCGGGTGAAGTCGGCAGTGCGCGAGATCGCCGAGGAACTGGTGCAGCTCTACCGCACCCGTATGGCGAGTCCCGGCCACGCCTTCCCGCCCGACACACCGTGGCAGCGGGAGCTGGAGGATGCCTTCCCGTTCCAGGAGACGCCCGACCAGCTCCGTGCCATCACCGAGGTCAAGGCAGACATGGAACAGCCCGTGCCCATGGACCGCCTCGTGTGCGGCGACGTCGGCTTTGGCAAGACCGAAGTCGCCATCCGCGCCGCGTTCAAGGCGGCCCAGGACGGTCGCCAAACCGCCATCCTCGTGCCCACCACCTTGTTGGCGCAGCAGCATTTCCAGACGTTCTCCGAACGCTTCGCGGGCTACCCGGTGCGTGTCGAAGTGCTGTCGCGCTTCCTAACCCCGGGTCAGGCCAAGAAGGTGGTCCAAGACGTCGAGGCCGGCGCGGTCGACGTCGTCATCGGTACGCACCGGCTGTTGTCGCAGGACGTGAAGTTCAAGAACCTCGGCCTTCTGGTGGTCGACGAGGAGCAGCGCTTCGGAGTCACCCACAAGGAGGCGATCAAGCGCATGCGCGCCGACGTCGACGTCCTCACTCTCACCGCTACTCCCATCCCGCGCACCCTTGAGATGAGCCTTACCGGCATCCGCGACATGACGATCCTCAACACCGCGCCGGCCGAGCGCCAGCCCATCCTCACCTACGTGAACGAGTACGACGAACGGGCGACGGCGGAAGCCCTGCGGCGTGAGCTTCTGCGGGAGGGCCAGGTCTTCTTCGTGCACAACCGCGTGCAGGACATCGACCGGGTGG
>JALZBN010000051.1 GCA_030947365.1 Actinomycetota bacterium | reverse complement strand
CGCAGGACGCTCGACCGACACCCGCACGTCGGCCTGCGCGGCCAAGTGAAACACAACCTCGGGCCGGCGGTGAGTGAACAGGTCGACAAGGCTCGGAGAGCGCACGTCGAGGCGGTGGAACGACAGGTCGTAGGCGGGATCGGCCCGGGCCTCGGCCAGGTTGGCGAGCGAACCCGTGGAAAGGTCGTCGACGACGTCGACGGTATGGCTCTCGGCGAGAAGTCGGTCGACGAGCGTGGAGCCGATGAATCCCGCCCCACCGGTCACGAGCACTCTCATGCTTAGGTGTCGCCACGCGGGGGATTCGACGGAACTCGCGCCCCGCTCAGATCGCTACCCGCCTCGATGTGCACCGCCGGCCCGACCACAGTCAACTCCGACAGATGCGACTTCTGGCCGATGACGGCGGCTTCGCCGAGCAGGCAACGCTCGACGACGGCGTTGCGTTCGATGATCACTCGCGGCAGCAGGACGGAGTCGCGCACCTGGGCCCCTTCGTGCACCACCGTGCCGGCACCGAGCACGGACCGGCTGACGTACGCGCCGGCCTCAACGGTGACCCCGTCGCCGAGAAAGGCGGGCCCGACGATCTCCCCGTCGACGGCGTCGCCGTATGACCACACCCCGCCTGGCCCGGCGGCAACGCCTTTGACGGGCGGGCCCGGCCGACGATCGCCGATCAGGTCGAGGTGTGCCTGCAAGTAGCGATCGGGCGTACCGGTGTCGGTCCAGTAGGCGTCCGAAATGGACGCGAACAGCACGCCGTCAGCGGCCATGAGTGGGAACACTTCCCGCTCGATCGAAACTTGCCGGCCCTCGGGAATGCGTTGCAGCACCGACGGCTCGAGCACGTAGGTGCCGGCGTTGACCTCTCCACCATGGGTATGGGTGGGGTTGGCTGGCTTCTCGACGAACGCCCGGACCCGACCGTCGTCGTCGGCCGAGACCAGGCCGAATGCCGACGCGTCGTCGACCCTCGTCAGCGCGATCGTGGCGTCGCCCCCATGACCAACATGGAATGAGACGAGCGCGCCGAGGTCGAGGTCGGTGAGAACGTCGCCGTTGACGACGATGAACCGCTCGTCGATGCCTGCCACTTGGGCCGCGAAGCGAACTGCGCCGGCGGTGCCAAGAGGCTCGGGCTCTACCGCGTGGGTGACAGTGAGACCGCACACCTGCCCGTGGGGGGCGACGGCAAGAAATGAGTCGGCCCGATAGCCCAGGGAGAGCACGGCCTCAGTGACTCCATGCTCAGCGAGGTGGTCGAGGACCCGCTCGATCATCGGCACCTCGACGATCGGCAGCACCTGCTTGGGGACGGTAAGGGTGAGTGGTCGGAGGCGCGTTCCCGCGCCCCCGACCAGCACCACCGCCCTCACGGCGCGGCCGGCGCCGGGCTACTGGCAGGTGCAGTGGCAGGTGCAGTGGCAGGTGCAGTGGCAGGTGTAGTGGCGTCGGAGGCGGGCGTGGAACCCGCGGGCAACGTGACACCCGGTGGCAACGAGACGCCCGGTGGGAGCGAGACGCCCGGTGGGAGCGAGACGCCCGGTGGGAGCGAGACGCCCGGCGGCAACGAAACTCCCGGCGGAAGCGATCCGCTCGCGGGGGCGGGGGTGACGTCGGAGAGCTTGTTGAGCTCGCTGGCCGAAGGGGGCTTCGGGATCTCCGCGTCAGCCGGCAGGAAGGCGACGGTGATGAGCTCGCCGTCCTTGAAGTGAATGTTGCTGGGGTCGCCCTTGACGAGGGTTCCCGGCGCGTCGGGAGCTTGCGACGGCCACGTCATGGCCCGCACGACCCCGGTCGTCCCGTCGGGGCACTTGGTGCCGTTCTTCCTGTCGGGCTGGCCCGAGACCTTTATCTGCGTGGTGGTGACGTCGGCCCCGATCTCGGTGAACCACTTGCCGAGCGTGGCGTTCTTTCCACCCGAGGTTGCGGTCTTCGGGTGCACGTGAGCGATGCCGTCACCGTGGGTGTGGATTCCGGCGGCGTCGTTGTGCTTGTCGGTGGGGTTGGGCACGAACGTGCCGCAGAGGTTGAAACCGACGGCCGCGTGCCAGTGCTGGGCGGCGGAGCCAGCGGTCTGAGGGCGCGGGCCGGTGGTGTCGGCATTGCTGATTTTCTCGTCTCTCGATGTCCAAATCAGGGCCGTACCGATGAGGACTACAAGGCCCATCGCCAGTGGGAACGCCCACGACCGAGAACCCGAGCTCTGTACCCGTCCGCCGCCGGTGCGGGCGACCCGGGCGACCTTCTTGCTGGAAGACGCTTTACCCATGAAACCTCGAATAACCCATGAACGCTCGAACCTACCGCATAGAACCTCTCACTCCGCCGCGTGGGGCCGGCCCCGGTAGGCGCGCTGGAGCCAGGCCAGCACCGTGCGCGCCACCAGCCCGACGGCCACCGCCGGCAGAAGGGCTCGCCGGCGGCCCGTTGTCGTCTTGGTCGCGAACCGCAAGAGCGACAGGTGGTGGGCCGCGATCATCCGGTACGGTGCCAGCTCGCTCGACGCGCCGATTGTGTGCACGACCCGAGCCCGGGGCTCGTAGCCGATCTTCCAGCCGGCCTCAGAGAGTCGCCAGCAGAGGTCCACGTCTTCCACGTACATGAAGTACGACTCGTCGAAGCCCCCGACCTGGTCGAACGCCGATCGGCGGGCCAGCATGCAGGTGCCCGACACCCAGTCGACATCCGACGACTGGGTGCGGTCCTGATCGAGCATCTTGTAGTTCCGGGTGAACCGGTTGTCGGGACGCACGAATCCGCCGAAGGCGTGCCCGATGGCGACGACAAGATCCGGGAAACGGCGCGCCGAGGGATAGAGGGTGCCGTCGGGATTCTCGACCCGGGGGCCGACAACCGCCAGCGCGGGTTGGGTGTCGAGAGCGTCGACGAGCATCTTGGTGGCTCCCGGTTCGACAATCGCGTCCGGATTCAGAATCATCACGAACTCGGTGTCTGTCGCGGCCACGCCCCGATTGGCCGCCGTCCCAAAGCCGAGGTTCGACCCGGTAGACATGAAGGCGGCCTGGGGGTCGGCGCGCGCCACCGCTGCAGCCGAGCCATCGCGCGAGCCGTTGTCGATGACGACGACCTCGTCGACCCCGTCGGACCGCAGGCTGCGAAGGCACTCGACCAGGTGGTCGCGGGCGTTGTAGTTGACAATGACGGCGCTGGCTCGAGCGCTCACGCGCTGACCTTCCAGCGATAGCGCACGAGTGCCCACACCGCCCTGATGCTGTCTCGCCAGGTGTACTTGCGTCCCTCACGAAGCGCCCGACCGGCGTAGGACACGGGCACCTCGTAGATGCGGATGCCCCGCCGCAGGATCTTGGCCGTGAACTCGGGCTCGAAGTCGAACCGATCTGACTCGATCGTCATGCCGTCGAGCACGGCCCGGTCGAACAGCTTGTAGCCCGTCTCCATATCGGACAACGAGGTGCCGTAGAGGACATTGGTGGCGAGCGACAGGAACCGGTTGCCCAGCCACTGCCCAACCGGCATGTCCATGCGCTCACCGCGAAAACGGTTTCCGTAGACGACCTGGGCGCTGCCGCGGAGCAGGGGACGAAGCAGGCGCGGCCAATCCTCGGGGTCGTACTCGAGGTCGGCGTCTTGGATCAGGATCAGGCTGCCGCGGGCCTGGGAGAGTCCGGTGCGGATCGCCGCGCCCTTGCCGAGGTTCGTGGGATGGTCGACGACGTGCAGCGTCGAATCTTGAAGGGCGGCGAGGATCTTCTCGGTGCCGTCGGTCGAACCGTCGTCGACCATGATGATCTCGACGTCGACGGGCAACTCGACCCGCCGCATTCGCCGCACGATCTCGGCCACAGTGTTGCGCTCGTTGAAGACGGGAACGATGACCGACAGGCGGCGCTCGTTAGCCACCGCTGAACCAGGCCGCGGTGCGGGTCAGCCCGTCGCGAAGGTCGACCTCGGGCTCCCACCCGAGCAGCTTCTGGGCGAGGGTGATGTCGGGGCGGCGCCGCGTCGGGTCGTCGGTCGGTAGTGGCAGGTAGTGAATGTCGGAGTCGGATCCGGTTACCTCCAGAGTCGCCTGGGCGAGCTCCATCACCGTGTACTCGTTGGGATTCCCGATGTTCACGGGTCCGACGTAATCGGAGTCGAGCAGGGCGAGGATGCCCCGCACCTCGTCGTCGACGTAACAGAAGCTTCGGGTCTGGCTGCCGTCACCCTGCACGGTGAGGGGCTTTCCCGCCAGGGCCTGCACGAGGAAGTTGGACACGACCCGACCGTCGTCGGCGCGCATGTAGGTGCCGTAGGTATTGAAGATGCGCACGATCCGCGCGTCGATGCCATGGGCCCGGTGGTACGCCATCGTCATGGCCTCGGCAAATCGCTTTGCTTCGTCGTAGATGGCGCGAGGACCGACCGGGTTCACGTTTCCCGCGTAGCTCTCGGGCTGGGGGTGCACGAGCGGATCTCCGTAGACCTCGCTCGTGGAGGCAAGAAAATAGCGAGCGCCCTTTGCCAGCGCCAGGCCCAGGGTGTTGTGGGTGCCGAGGCTGCCGACCTTCATGATGGGGATGGCGATCCGGGTGAAGTCGGCTGGCGACGCCGGGCTCGCGAAGTGCATGACCGCGTCGACCGCGCCATCGATCTCGAAGGGTTTGCTGACGTCGTGCTCGACGAACGTGAGCTTGCCACCGTCGACGAGGTCGGCGATGTTGGCGAGCCTGCCCGTGACGAGGTTGTCAACCGCGATGACCTCGTCGCCCCGCTCGACGAGCGTGCGGCACAGATGGGTGCCAAGGAAGCCAGCACCCCCGGTGAGAACGATCCGGCGGTTGCTCACCTGCCCACGCCGTCGTAGGCGAATCCCAACCGCCGCAGTGCGGCCGGGTCGAGGATGTTGCGGGCGTCGACGATTCGCGGCTCGGCCATCTCGGCCGCGACCTTGGTGAAGTCGAGCCGGCGGAACTCGTCCCACTCCGTCAGCACGACGAGCACGGCCGCGCCGTCACACGCGCCGTAGGGGTCTCCACTCAGCTCGATCCCGTCGAGACCGGGGTGCGAGCTCGTCGTCGACACCGCGGGGTCGTGGGCTCGTACTCGAGCGCCTCGTTGCCGCAGGCGGCTGATGACGTCGAGCGCCGGCGAACTGCGAAGATCGTTGGTGCGGGCCTTGAAGGTGAGGCCCCATGCCGCCACCAGCTCACCGTCGACGGAGCCTCCGGCCATGCGCACGACCTTCGCCGTCACCCGTTCGAGTTGCTCCTCGTTGACCGTCTGGACGCCACGCAGAAGGTCGAAGTCGTAGCCGGCATCCTCGGCGGTGCGGATGAGAGCGCTGGTGTCCTTTGGTAGGCACGACCCGCCCCAGCCCGGACCGGGCTTGAGGAACTCGAACCCGATGCGCCGGTCGTATCCCATGCCCAAAAGAACGTCGCGCACGTCGGCACCCACCGCCTCGCACACATTGGCGACCGCGTTCACGAACGAGATCTTGGTGGCGAGGAACGCGTTGCAGGCGTACTTGATGGTCTCTGCCGAGGCCGGATCGGTGACGATGACCGGCGCCTTGATCTCGCTGAATAGCGACGCGACCCGGGCTGCGGCGGCCGGATCTTCGGCACCGATGACGATCCTGTCGGGGTTAAGAAAGTCGTGGACAGCCGAACCTTCGCGGAGGAACTCGGGGTTCGAGACCACGGCGATGTCGTCACGTCCGAGGGCCTCCTCGACGACACGCGCCGAGCCCACGGGCACGGTCGACTTGTTCACCACGATCGATTCGGGAGGCAGCACCTGCGCAATCTCTGCTGCCGCGCTCCGGATGAATGAAAGGTCGGCCGCACCGTTGGCGGACTGGGGTGTCGGGACGCAGAGGTACGCGAACTCAGCGTCGGTCGCGGCCGCCGCCGCGCCGAGTACGAACGAGAGCCGCTTGCGGTCGAGTCCTTCGCGGACCAGCTCGGGGAGGCCGTGCTCGAGAATGGGGATATCGCCTTTCAAGAGGCTGTCGATCTTCGTTTGGTCGACGTCGGCACACACGACCTCGTGGCCGAGGCTGGCGAAGCACGCGCCGGTCGTGAGCCCGACGTACCCGGCGCCGATGATGGCAATACGACTCACGGGGCAGCCGCCTTCGTATGGCCGAGACTTGTAACCAGTCGGCCGAGGGCGTCGTGGTAGTCGGGAAGGAGCGGAAGGCCGGACAGCCGAAGGGCGGAATTGTCGAGCACTGCGAACGCGGGCCGGGGCGCCGGTCGCGGTGGGCGTAGCTCGGAGGTTGCGATCGGCTGCACCGGGGTCAGTTCGAGACCGGCGGCGATGAGGGTGTCGCACGCCAACCGGTACCAGGTCGTCGGACCTTGATTCGTCACGTGGAAGATGCCAGGGCGGCGGCCGACGACGAGGCTGCAGATCGTGGTGGCGAGGTCGTCGGCGAGCGTAAAGCAACCGTGCTGGTCTTTCACGACCCTCAGCTCAAGACCGCGAACGGCCCGATCGAGAACCGTCTTCACGAAGTTCTTTCCGTGCTTGCCGCACACCCATGACGTGCGCACGATGGTGTCGTCGGGCGAGAGCTCACGTTCGCCGCCGAGCTTCGAGCGTCCGTAGGCGGAGAGCGGGTTCGGCTGATCCCACTCGGTGTAGGGGCGGCGAGCCTTGCCGTCGAACACGTAGTCGGTGGAGACGTAGCAAATGCGGGCGTCGACCATGCGGGCCGCGGTTGCCAGATACCGGGTGCCGAGGGCATTGACTTCGAGGGCGCGGTCAGGGTCGGTCTCGCATCCGTCGACATCTGTCCAGGCCGCGGCGTGGACGATGACATCGGGTCGAAGATGGTCGACGACCTGCAGAACCTGGTCGCGATCAGTGACATCGAGCGCGTCGCGGGCACAGCCGATCGCGTCGTGGCCGGAGAAGGCTTCGACGAGCTCGCGCCCGAGCTGGCCACCCGCCCCGGTGATGAGGACCCGCATCGTCAGGCGGTGGCGGGCTCGTCGACCCAGGCTGTCTCCTCAACAGGAGCACGGTCGCGCAGTGGTTCCCACCAGGTGCGGTTCTTGGCGTACCACTCGACTGTCTCGGCTAGGCCGTCGTCGAACGCGACCTGCGATCGCCAGTCGAGCTCGGTGCTGATCTTGGTGGTGTCGAGGAGGTAACGGCGGTCGTGGCCGGGGCGGTCGGGGACGATGGTCTTGAGACTGGCGGGCTTGCCAAGTGCGGCGAGCACCACGTCGGCGATCTCCTCGATCGACCGCTCGACACCGCTGCCCACGTTGTAGGTCTCGCCGACACGTCCCTTTTGCAGCACGGCCTCTATGGCCTTGCAGTGGTCGATGACGTGGAGCCATTCCCGGCGGTTGCGGGTGGACGCATACATCGGCAGGGGGTTGTCGTCGAGGGCGAGGACGGTGAACAGGGCGATGATCTTCTCGGGGAACTGGTAGGGCCCGTAGTTGTTGCAGCAGTTGGTGATGGTCACCGGAAGCCCAAAGCTCTCGTGGTAGGCGCGCACGGCGTGGTCGGCGCCTGCCTTGGAGGCGTTGTAGGGGGTGCGCGGTTGGTAGGGCCAGGCTTCGTCGAAGGCCTGGTCGCTGTCGAGGTCGAGATCTCCGTAGACCTCGCACGTCGAGATGTGGTGGAACCTGGCCACGCCGGCGCGCTTGGCGGCCTCTAGG
>JALZBN010000263.1 GCA_030947365.1 Actinomycetota bacterium | reverse complement strand
ATCCGGTCTTCTATGTCCAGTACGCGCACGCCCGCATCGCCTCCATCGACCGGGTCGCGAGCGAACGGAGCGTCGAGCGCATACCGCTCGACGACGTAAACCTCAGCCTCCTTGTCCACGAGCGCGAACTCGACCTTCTCCGCAGCCTGTCCGAGCTTCCCGACGTCGTCCGTGACGCGTGCCGCACTCGCGCGCCGCACAAGGTCAGCACCTGGGTGCGCGAGCTCGCGGGGCGGTTCCACGGCTTCTACCACGACTGCTACGTGATGGGGGAGGGCGTTTCTGCCGAGCTCACTCAGGCCCGACTCTCACTCGTCGACGCGGCGCGCGTCGGGTTGGCGATCGGCATGGACCTGCTCGGCGTGAGCGCGCCGGAGTCGATGTGACAGACCTCGCGACTGCTGCCCCGATCGCGCGCCGCCTCCTTCCCGACACCGCCGCGGTCGAGCCCACCGGGCGTCTTTCCATTGGTGGCGTCGACGTCCTCGACCTTGCCGCCGAGCACGGCACGCCACTCTTCGTCTACGACGAGGTCCACCTCCGCTCTCGTTGCCGGGAGGCGGTGACCGCCTTTGGCGATGGTGTCGCCTACGGCAGCAAGGCGTTTCTTTGCCTCGCCATGGCCAGGCTCGTTCACGACGAGGGCATGCACCTCGATGTCTCTACTGCGGGCGAGTTGCACGTTGCCCTCGTGGCTGGCGTCCCGGCCGAGCGCCTCGTCCTCCACGGCAACAACAAGTCGCTGGAGGTGCTGCGCCGCGCTCGCACACTGGGCGTGCGCATCGTTGTCGACTCCTTCGACGAGCTCGACCGTCTCGACGCGCTGTCGTGCGAGGAGGGCACGTCGCGCGTGCTGATCCGTGTCACTCCGGGCGTCGAGGCCCACACCCACGAATACGTGATGACGGGTCAAGTCGATTCCAAGTTCGGCTTTGGCCTTGCCAGCGGACAGGCCGCCGAAGCGGTCGCCCGCGTGACGGCATCGGCCGGCACCGAGCTGATCGGCATCCACGCGCACATCGGTAGCCAGATCTTCGTCGTGCGGTCGTTCGAGAAGGCGATCGAGGTCTTGGCTGACTTTGTGCGTCCTCTTGACGTGGCCGAGCTGTGCATGGGGGGTGGCCTCGGCGTTCCCTATGTCGACGGCGAGGAAGCGCCGACGATTGCGCAGTGGGCGGCGGGTTTGCATGACGCCTGCCGAGCGGCAGGGATCACGGCGCGGGTCACGGCCGAACCGGGGCGCGCCATTGCGGCCACTGCGGGCGTCACCCTCTACCGGGTCGGAACGATAAAGGACGTCCCCGGCGTGCGCACCTACGTGTCGGTCGACGGGGGCATGAGCGACAACCCTCGCCCTGTCCTCTACGGCAGCGGGTACGAAGCTTTCTTGCCGCGCGCCACCGATGCCGAGCGTGCGATGGCGGCGAGAGTCGTCGGCCAGCATTGCGAGTCGGGCGACGTCCTCGTGCGTGACGCCCGCCTCCCGGCCGACGTCGCGGTTGGCGACCTTCTCTGCACGCCGGTCACCGGCGCGTATGGCCACTCCATGGCGTCCAACTACAACAAGGTGCCACGCGCCGAAGTCGTCTTCGTCAAAGATGGCGAGGCGACAGTGGTGGTGCGAAGGGAAACCCCCGACGACCTACTCCGGCTCGACCAGTAGGTTGGCAGTCGTGGAAGATGAACGGCCGGTCAGGATCGGCGTACTTGGGTGTGGCAACGTGGGTGCCGCGCTCATCGGGCTCATCGGCGAGAACGCAGCATCGATTGCGACGCGTTCCGGGGTGCGCTTGGAAGTCGCTCGTGTCGCCGTCCAGTCCCTGTCGCGCCCGCGTGACGTCGACCTACGGCCCGGCGTGCTGACCGACGACCCGAAGGGGGTGGTCACCGATCCCGAGATCGACGTTGTCGTCGAGGTCATGGGCGGCACCGAGCCGGCGCGCACCCTGGTGCTCACCGCCCTGGAGTCGGGCAAGCCGGTGGTCACCGCCAACAAGGAGCTGTTGGCCAGCTCCGGCGCGGAACTGTTGCAGGCTGCGGCGATGGCTGGAACCGACCTGCTCTACGAGGCTGCTGTCGCCGGCGCGATCCCGCTGATCCGGCCCCTGCGGGAATCGCTCGCGGGCGACCGCATCACCCGGGTGATGGGCATCGTCAACGGCACCACCAACTTCATCCTCACCCGGATGAGCGAGTCCGGGCAGTCATTCGCCGATGCCCTTGGCGAGGCCCAAAGCCTCGGCTACGCGGAGCGCGACCCCACCGCCGACGTCGAGGGCTACGACGCGGCGGCAAAAGCGGCGGTGATCGCGAGTGTTGCCTTCGGGGCGCGAGTTGTGGCCGACGACGTCTACTGCGAGGGCATCACCGGGATTACGCCCGAAGACATCGCCATGGCGGCGCGCCTGGGTTACGTCGTGAAGCTCCTCGCCATCATCGACGCCTTCGCCGGCGACGAGGTGGCGGTGCGGGTGCATCCGGCCATGGTGCCGCTCGAGCATCCGTTGGCCGCCGTCCGCGATTCCTTCAACGCCGTGTTTGTCGAAGGGGCGGCCGCGGGCGAGCTGATGTTCTACGGGCGGGGCGCTGGCGGGCGCCCAACGGCATCGGCTGTGCTCGGCGACCTTGTCGACGCGGCCCTCAACCTCCGACACGAGCGCGTGGCATCGGTTACCCGCACCGCGGCGATCCGCATCAAGCCCATCGACGAGCTCAGCTCGCAGTACTACCTCACCATCGACGTCGTCGACCGTCCGGGGGTGCTCGAGAAGGT
>JALZBN010000262.1 GCA_030947365.1 Actinomycetota bacterium | reverse complement strand
GCCCGACCTGCGTCATATCTTGGGCGAAGCCCTGCCGGCTCCCGGCGACTCGCTCGGCCAAGGCGACCGCAGCATCGTTGGCCGAGCTCATCAGAAGTCCTCGCAACAGATCGTCGGCGCGCAAGGTGTGGCCGGGGTGAAGGCCAAGCTTTATGGGCGGCATAGCCGCGGCGTCGGCGCTTACCGGCACGGCCGTGCTGGGCCCGAGAGCGGCTGCGACTATCAACGCGGTCAAGACCTTGATCGTGCTGGCCGGAGGGAGCCGGGTGTGGGAGTCGTGGGCGTCGATCACCGCGCCGGTGTCGGCATCGACCACGACCCACGCCTTGGCATCGGGCGCGCCGGGCGGAGCGCTCTCGGCTCCGGCGTGCGCCGGAACCATCCCGACGAGCGCCGCAGCCAGCCCGAGGAACAAGGCCGTGACGGCCCAGGAAACGATGCGAGAGCGCATCACGGCTGTAGGGCGCGCACGCCGGAACGCCAGCCGCCTCGCCCCAAGCCCACCAGGTAGACAACCGCGAAGACGGCCGTGCCGGTGAGTGTGATCGTTGCCCCGGATGCGATGTCGAGGTGGTAGCTGACGTACATGCCCACGAAACCCGAGACTGCGCCAATGAGGGTCGACAGCGCAAGCATGCGCCCGAAGGAGTCGGTCGACAGTCGCGCCACGACCGCCGGTGTCACGATGGCGGCCGCGATCAACGTCACGCCGAGGATGCGCATGGTGGCGATGATCGCGGCGGCTAGCACGAGTGCGAAAACGACGTCGACGACGCCGGTGTGCACTCCGTAGGTTGCCGCCACTTCCACGTCGAAGGTGACGAACAGCAACTGCTTGTAGAGAAAGAACAGGGTGGCTGCCACGGCCAAGCTTGTGGCGCCAAGCACCCACACCTCCCCCGACGTCACTCCCAGAATGTTGCCGAAGAACGCAGCTTCGAAGTTACGGGTGAAGTGATTGCCCTGGCTGATTAGGGCGATCCCGACGGCATACGACGCCGTGGTGACGATGCCGATGGCGGCGTCGGCGCCGATCTTGCGACTTCGTGCCAGCCCGGTGACCATCAGCGCCGACACTGCCCCCCAGAGGGCGCCGATGACGTAGAAGTTGTAGTTGGCGAGGTAGCCGACGACGGTGCCGCCGAGGATGGCATGGGACAGGCCGTGGCCGATGTAGCTCATGCGACGGAGAACCACGTAGATCCCGATGAGCCCGGTCAACGCGCCAGCCATCGTGGCGGCCAGGATGCCGCGCCGGAAGAAGTCGTACTGCCAGGGTTCGGTCAGCCAGTGGATCATTCGTGCTCGTGTGGAGGACCGTGGTGCAGGTGGGCATGGTGCACATGGTTGTCGCCGGCATGGTGGTCGCCGTGGGGTGGCGCGTCAGCGGTGATGAGCGCGCCGTCGTGGTGAAAGACGATCATCTCGGAGCCGAATGTCTCACGAAGGATCTCGGGTGTGAACACCTCGTGTGGTGGCCCTTGGGCGATCACCCGATGGTTGAGACACACGAGCTGTGGCAGCCCCGCGGCCACGCCGTTGAGGTCGTGGGTCGTCAGCACGATTCCGATGCCGTCGGAGTTGAGCTCGTCGAGGAGGGCCAGCATCTCCTGCCGGGTGCGCACGTCGAGCCCCGAGGTGGGCTCGTCGAGGATGATGAGCTCGGGCCTGCGCAGGAGGGCGCGGGCCAGGAAGGCGCGCTGCTGCTGGCCCCCGGACAGGGCGCGGATCTGGCGGTGGGCGAGCTCGGAGATACCGAGGCGTTCCAGGAGCACTTCCATGTCGCGCCGGTCGCCGGCGCGGGCCCAGGGGAGGGGGCCCGACTCGCTGACCCGTCCCAGCAGGACCGCCTCCGCCACCGTGATGGGGAAGTGCCAATCGATGCTCTCGAGCTGTGGCACGTAGCCGACCCGCCCGTTCGGCCGGCCCTTGACCGGCCGCCCCCCGACTCGCACCGACCCTCGCGCCGGTTTGAGCTGGCCGAGCATCGCCCGCAGCAGCGTCGTCTTGCCCGAGCCCGACGGCCCCACGAGGCCGACCAACGAGCCTGCCGCTATGGCGAGGTCGGCCTCGACGACGACCTCGTCGTCGTAGGCGAAGGCCGCGTGGTCGAACTCGACGAGGGGAGTCACGCCTGCCACGTCTTGGTCGTCGGTACCGAATCGAGCGCCGACGGGTCGCCGCCCAGGGCGCTCACGATCGTGCGGACATCGTCGACAATCAGGCCGACGTAGGTGTGTTGAGGGTCGGAGGGTTTCCCGGGCAACTCGTCGTCGCGGAGCTTGTCGACGTAGCGCGCGCCGGACGACCGGGCCACCTGCTCGAGCACGCGAGAAGGGAACACCTCGGAACCGAAGATGGCCGGCACGTGGGTTGCCTGCACCTGGGCGATCAGATCGCGAACCTCTTTCGGGCTCGGTTCGGAGAAGTCCGACGGCTGGACGGCGCCGATCACTTCCAGGCCGTAGCGTCGAGCGAAGTAGGCGAAGCTGTCGTGGTAGGTCAGCAGCTTGCGCCGATCAGCGGGAACGCTATTGATGGCGGCAGCCACGGCCCCGTCGAGCTGGTCGACGACACCAGCGAAGCGGGCCTGGTTCGTCGTGTAGTACGCCGCGTTCGCCGGGTCTCGGCGCGCCATCACGTCTCGGATGATCTCCGACCACCGTTTGGCGTAGGGGGGAGCCATCCAAAGGTGAGGATTGGGGTCGCCGCTCGACTTCGGGAAGGTGGCGTCGTAGGCGTAGTCTGCCGGTGCCAGGGTCATGTCACCGAGCTGGATGATTTC
>JALZBN010000261.1 GCA_030947365.1 Actinomycetota bacterium | reverse complement strand
GGTCATCGTGTTCGTGGCCGCCGCACTCATCGCCGTAAGGAACCTGCCGGTGGCCGCCATCGTGCTCGCGCCGTGCCTGGGGCGTGCGCTCAAACGTCCGGAGACCTCGGCGTCTCGCACCACCGAGCGACACGCCGACCCGCCCAGCCGGGTGCGGCTTCAGCGAATGGCCACCGCGGTGCTCGTCGCCGCCTTCGTCCTATTCGGCGCGGCAGTGATGTTCGGCCCCGAGCGTGACGCCCTCGCCCTCGATGCGTACCCGCAGGCCGCGGTCACCTATCTGAAGAGCAATGCGCTCCTCGGCGCGCCGCACCGCCTCGCCCACGAGGATTTCGTCGGCAACTACCTCACGTTCCGATACAGCAACAAGGCCCACGACTTCATCGACGACCGCTATGACATGTTCCCACTCGCCGTGTCCAACGACTACCTCGCGCTGCTGGGTGGCAGGCCCGATGCGCTCGCCGTGCTCGACCGGCGCAAGGTCGATGTCGTTCTCTGGGAGCGCAACAAGCCCCTGGCCACGATTCTCGCCAACGACCCTCACTGGCGCCAGATCTACAGCAAGGACAACTGGGTCATCTACCAGCGGGTCCCGCCGCCGCCCGCCTAGTCTCTGGTCGGCTCTAGGAAAGGACCCACTATGTCGAGGCAGCGATCGATCACCAAAAGGACGGCGCTCGGTGCCGTTCTCATGACCGCCATGGTGGCACTGGAGTTCGCGCCGATTGTTCCGGATGCTGCGGCGTCGCCACGCACGCCCAATGGCAAGCGCGGTTGGTACCGCACCCAGCGAACGGCGTCGGCGCCGTCGATGATTGTGGTGCTCCCCGACAATTCGGGTCCGACGGCTGGCGGCGCAGCTGGCGGCGCCGCGGTGATCCTCTCCGGTAGCGCCGGCATCGCCATCAAGGAAAGCGGGGTCAAGCGCTCGGAGCCAGCTGCCGCGCCGGGCCTCGCCATCAAGGAGCAGGGCATCAAGCGGTCCTCGGGAGCCGTCGCCGTGGACGGCATCTCGGTGAACGGCCGCGATGTCGACATCGACCGGAGTAAAACCCACATCTCGGTGCGAGGAAACGACGTCACGATCAACGGTGTCGTACTTACGACCAACGGTGGCGAACCGGGCCCTGACTTTCCCTGGGACCGCTAGGTAGACGAGGGCGCGCCGAAGTGCTTGCCCAGCGTCTCTTCTTGGCGCTGGTACGACGAACCAATCCCGCGCCCGTAGAGCGACAACGGCGCTTCCAGCATCGTTTCGAAGGTGAGCTTGCAGACCCGCTGGCCATGCTCGATCATGAATGGCACGTCGTGGGCCCGCACCTCCAGTGCGGCGCGCGAACCCCGGAACCGCTCCTCGGGGTCGTAGCCGAACCCGGGGTCGAAGAAGCCGGCGTAATGCGTGCGCAGCTCGCCGCTGGTGGGGTCGTACGCCGTCATTTCCGCCGCCAGCGTCGGCGGGATGGTCACGGCCTGGTCCGACATGAGGAGGTAGAAGCGCTGCGGCGTGAGCACGACCCGGTTGCCCTCCTCGCGCTTGACGTGCTCCCAGTAGGCGTCGGGGTCGAGCCCGCCGGCACGGGTCATGTCGAGCAACGGCGCGTTGTCACGGGCCCGGTAGCCGACACGGCCCGACGGGTCGCCCCGAAGATCAAGGCTCAGAAACAAGCCGTTGGACGTGGCGAACTCGTCGTCGGAGACCGGGCGGTCGTCCTTCCAGAGCAGCGGTTGCTCATCAGCATGAAACCGCCGCAAGGAATCGTCGTCGAGTTGGGGCCGACCGAGCGAGAGCCGAAGCTGGTTGAGGCTCAGGTCTTCGCGCACCCGGATGGCAAACGACAGCGGGACGACTTCGAGATACAGACCGCCGTCGTAGCCGGGGCTTACCTCGTCGAAGCGGTAGCTGCCGTCGGTGATCAACCGGGTGAACACATCGAGGCGGCCGGTTGAGCTCTTCGGGTTGGCCTTGCCCCGCACGTTCGGCGGCAACTTCAGCCGTTCCTTCAGCGGTATGAGATACGGACGGTTGGTCTCGAGAACGACCCCCTCCTTGTGGAGGTCGAGCTCGTCGATGATGTAGTCCTTGACCTTGTGTTCAACCGTGTCGCGGTCGGGCAGGAAGCTGCACCGGATGCGGTACGCGACCTCTCCGAGGCGAAGGTCGAGGCTGGCCGGCTGCACGTTGTCGAGCGGGATCTTGAACGCGCCGGCGTCGATTACACCGGCATCGATCGCCTGGGTGAGGTAGCGATCCGGCAGGACCCCAGGACCGTCGGGCAGCTCCAGCGTGGACACGCCGCATCGTACCCGGGGCCCCTACAGTCGGGCCTTGACGACGGCCGTCTTAACTGAACTCTTACCTTCTGGCGCTACACCGACTGAAATGGGAGTCGACTGAGATGGGAACCGCTGCGCCCGTGGGGCGGGTGTTGATCGCCGAGGACGACAAGAGCGTTCGAGACTCGCTCGCTCGCGTCCTCACGTTCGAGGGCTATGAGGTGCAGACCGCTGTCAACGGCGCCGAGGCGCTTCAGGCTGCCCTCGAGACGCCACCCGACCTGATCGTTCTCGACATCCTGATGCCGGTTCTCGACGGTCTCACCACGTGTCGGCGCTTGCGCCAGGCCGGCGACCGCACTCCCGTCCTCATGCTGACGGCCCGCCACGAGGTGACCGACAAAGTGGCCGGGCTCGACGCCGGCGCGGACGACTACCTGGTGAAGCCATTCGACCTCGACGAGCTTTTCGCTCGGGTGCGCGCACTGCTTCGACGAACAAGCGTCAGCGGTGGCG
>JALZBN010000260.1 GCA_030947365.1 Actinomycetota bacterium | reverse complement strand
CCGGGACGAGCCTCGTGCACTGGACCGCCCGCGAGCCGGTCCACGGCGTCGTCGACCTGAGTGCGCCCCGCACCGGGGGATCGACCGCCGTTGCTGCTGGCGGACGCCTCGAATTGCGGCAGGCCAGTGGCCAGCTGCGGCCGTTCGCCCGCGCGTACTCGGCACCACGGGGCCTGGAGCCCTACATCGTGCTGTCTGCTGGGCAACGGGTCACGGCGGCCGGGTGCAGCTTTGCCAAAGACAACCTCTATGCCCTGCGGCTCAACCATGGTGACGGAGTCACGGTGATCGACCCCGGCGGCCGCGTTCGGAGGTTTGCCAGGCTGCCGCGCCACGGCCTGGAGAACGGGATCGCTTTCGACGGCACAGGACGCTTCGGCCACCGCCTCCTGGTGACCGCCGTCGCCTCGGCCAGGACGACCGTGTCCGCGATCGATTGCCGCGGACACGTACAGGTGCTCACTCACGATGCCCCGAGAATCGAGGGCGGCCTGGCTGTCGCGCCGACGACGTTCGGTCGGTTCGCCGGCTCCCTGATCGCGCCCGACGAGTTGTCGGGCAAGCTCTGGGCGATCGGCCCCGATGGCCGGGCGAGCCTGGTGGCCGCGTCCGGACTGCCTCACGGACAGGACATCGGGGTCGAGAGCGAGGGGTTCGTGCCGACCACGTTCAGCGACGCCCTGGTGGCCGATCGCCGGACCCATCGCAACCGTCACCCGGGCGACGACCTCATCCTCGGCATCGCCCACGCAACCCTTACCGCCGCCGGCGTGCAGCCCGGCGCTCTGCTGGTCGTCGGCGAGGGCGGAGCCGACACCATCGCCGTCACCTGTGCCCAACGGTGCCGGGTCCGCTATGTCGCCCGCGGGCCGAGACTGGCGCACATCGAAGGCCACGTCGTGTTCGCGGCCTCACCCCGGGGCGGCCACTGAAGAGCAGAGCGGCGGCCGGGGGCCTTCCTAGAGTCTCGCGGATGCTGGTCGCGACCCATGACGGTTCCCTTCACGCCGACGAGGTCTTCGCCGTCGCCGCGCTCGGTCTGCTGGACGATCGCGTCGAGGTGGTGCGAACGCGCGACCGGGGCGCCCTCGCCGGCGCCGACCTCCGCGTCGACGTCGGGTTTCGCGACAACGCCCGCACCGGAGACTTCGATCACCACCAGCGCGGCTTCGACGCCGCACGCACGAATGGGGTGCGCTATGCCTCATTCGGTCTGGTGTGGCGCGAGTTCGGCGCCCGGGTCTGCGACGACGACCAGGAGGTCGCCGACACGGTCGATGACACGCTCGTGGCGCCGGTGGATGCCAACGACACCGGCCAGCAGCTGACACGGTCGCTGATCGACGGCGTGCGCCCGATGACCGTCAGCGGCATCATCGGCGCTTTCAACGCACACTGGGATGAGACCCTCACCCCACAACAGGAACGTGAGCGCTTCGACGCGGCCGTCGCACTGGCCCGGGAGGTCCTCTCCCGCGAGGTGGCCTCCGCCGCCTCGGGGCGACGCTCGGAGCGCGTCGTGCGCGAGGCGATCGCCGCGGCGACCGACCCGCGCGTCGTCGAACTGCCCGTCAACGCCCCGTGGAAGCAAGTGCTCGTCCCCGAGGCCGCCGACGCCCTGTTCGTCATCTACCCCAAGCGCCAGGGCTTCGGCCTCCACGCCGTCCCGCGCGAGCTCGGCTCCTTTGACAACCGCAGAGACCTACCAGCCGCCTGGGGCGGCCTCGAAGGCGCCGATCTCATCGCGGCCACCGGCGTCGACGACGCGCTCTTCTGCCATGCCAAGCGCTTCCTCGTCGTGGCCCGGTCGCGAGCGGGCATCGAACAGCTCGCCCAGCTCGCGCTCGCCGACCGCTGACCCCACGCGCGACGGCGCCGGCGGGGCCCGCCGCCGTAGCTGCTGGACGTCAAGCGCGACCGAGCAGTTCGCGGAGGGCATCGATCGTGTCAGCCGCGTCGGCCTCCTTGTCGGGGCGGTAGCGCTTGACCCGGGCGAAGCGCAGGGCGACGCCTCCGGCGTACCGCCGCGAGGCTTGGACGCCGTCGATGGCGATCTCAACCACAAGCTCGGGGGCAACGAGAACCGAGATGCCGCGGCGGGCGGTCTCGCGTTCGAGCAGCGCCGTGGTCTGCCAGCGCAGGAGCTCATCGGTCAAACCCTTGAAGCACTTGCCGACCATGACGAAGGCACCGCTGGCCGGGTCACGTGCGCCGAGGTGCAGGTTCGACAGCCAGCCGTGCCGGCGCCCGTGACCCCAGTCGGCGCCAAGCACGACCAGGTCATACGTCTGCACCGGCTTGACCTTGCGCCAGGCGGCTCCGCGGCGACCGGCCGCGTACGTCGAGGTGGCGTCCTTGACGACCACGCCCTCATGGCCGGCCGCCAGTGACTCGGCCAGCGCGCCCTCCGCCACGGCGACGTCGTCGGTGAGGATGCTGGGCACGGTGAGGTGGGGGGCGATCGTCCGCAGCTCGGCGCTGCGCTCTCGCAGCGGCATGTCAAGCAGGTCGCGCCCGTCGACGTGGAGGACGTCGAAGAGGAAAGTGACGACTCCCTCGGGGGGAGCGTCGCTGTCGATCTGCGACATCGTGTCCTGAAAGCTCGCCGGACCGGCCTCCCCCATCCATAGTGCCTCGCCGTCGAGGATGACCGTGCTCACCGACAGCTGGCGCACAGCGGCGACGATCCCGGGCAGGCGACCGGTGATGTCGTTGAGATTGCGCGAGTAGATACGAACCTCGTCGTCGCGACGGTGGATCTGGATCCGGAGCCCGTCGAGCTTGAACTCCACCGAGGCACAG
>JALZBN010000259.1 GCA_030947365.1 Actinomycetota bacterium | reverse complement strand
CAGTCCGCATCCGAAGGATCTTCGTCCGGAGACCATCGAGGCGATGGCCCAGACCGGGTCGGTCTGCGAGCACCTACACCTGCCCCTTCAGGCGGGCAGCGATCGAACGCTCGCCGCCATGCACCGGGGCTACACCGCGTCCCGTTACCTCGAGCGTCTCGAGGCGGCGCGCGCCGCCATCGCCGATCTCGCGGTCACCACCGATCTGATCGTCGGCTTCCCGGGCGAGACCGATGACGACTTCGAACGGACCCTCGAGGTCGTCGCCACCGCGGAATACGACAGTGCCTACACGTTCCTCTTCTCGTCCCGCGCCGGCACCGAAGCGGCTGACATGACCGACCAGTTCGTGCCAACCGACGTGGCTGCCGAGCGCTTCGAGCGACTTCATGTTGTTGTTGAGCGTTCGGCCCTCGCCAAGCACGAGGCACGAGTCGGTCGCCTCGAGGAGGTGCTCGTCGAGGGCGCCAGCAAGAGGGACGAGTCCAAGACGACGGGCCGCACCCGGCAGAACAAGCTGGTGCACTTCGCCGCGGATGCCGCTTCCGCGCCGGCGCCGGGCAGCTACGCAACCGTGCTCGTCACCGGCGCGGCCCCCCATTACCTCCGAGGCGACCTGATCGAGGTCACCGATGGTCCGCGCCACCGCACCCGGATCCCGGTTGCCGCCCTCTGACGTCCGCCACCTTGTCCTCGTTGGTACGACCGCCTCGGGGAAGTCGGCGCTCGCGCTGGAGGTGGCCCGATGGCTGGGCGATGTCGAAATCGTGTCAGCCGACTCGATGCAGGTGTACCGAGGCATGGATATCGGCACGGCCAAACCCTCGCCCGCCGAGCGCGCCGAAGTTCGACACCACCTGCTCGACCTGGCTGACCCGAGCGAGGACTTTTCCGTCGCACGGTTTCAGGGGGCGGCGCGCCAGGCGCTGTGCGACATTGAACGGCGCGGTCACCGGGCCCTTCTGGTCGGCGGTACGGGCCTCTACGTCCAGGCGATCGTCGACGGGCTACACCTGCCCGGCGAGTGGCCCGAGGTCAGGGCGGGACTCGAAGCCGAGGCTGCGACACCGGCTGGGGTCGGCGCGCTACACGGCCGTCTTGCGATCGCCGATCCACCGGCGGCGGCGCGCATCGAGCCGTCGAACGCGCGCCGGGTTGTTCGGGCCCTCGAGGTGACCTTGGGGAGTGGACGCCCCTTCTCCTCGTTCGGCCCCGGGCTCGACGCCTACCCCCCGACGAGGTTCGGTATGGCCGGGGTGTGGCTTCCCCGCAAGGTCGTCGGCGAGCGGATCACCGCCCGCTTCGACGCTCAGGTCGGCGCGGGGTTCGTCGACGAGGTGCAGGCGCTGGCGTCGCGACCCGAAGGCCTTTCCCGCACTGCTGGACAAGCCCTCGGTTACCGGGAACTACTCGACGGCCTCGGGTGCGACCGGCCCGTGCACGAGTCGATCGACCTCGCCATCCGCCGCACCCGTGAGTTCGCGCGGCGTCAACGCTCGTGGTTCCGGCGCGACCCGCGGATCACGTGGTTCGGGGCGGCGCGAAACCCTGTCGCCGTTCTGCCCGCGCTGCTGGGAGACTGGAGGGCACCGTGATGAAACTCCACAAGTACCAAGCCAATGGCAACGACTTCTTGATCCTGCTAGACCTCGACGGCGACACTCCCGTCGATGCCGACACGGCGCGCGCCGTCTGCGACCGTCATCGGGGGGTCGGTGCCGACGGGTTCATCCGGGTGACGACCGGTCTGAAGATGGAGCTGTTCAACGCCGACGGTGGCCGCGCCGAGACCAGTGGCAACGGTGTGCGCTGCGTCGCCCGGGCCCTGGTTGATACCGGGCTCGAGCCGGGACCCGACCTGGTCATCACGAGTGACGCCGGTGAGCATCACGCGACGCTCGTTCCCGATGGTGGCGTGCGGGTCGACATGGGTAGTGCCAAGGTCGACGACCTCACCTGCAACCCCGGCGCGTGGACGGCATTCGTCGAGACGGGCAACCCCCACCTGGTTCTCACCGATGAAGACGCGCTCCTCGACTTGGTGACGATCGCGTCGAAGTATCCCGACCGCAACGTCGAACTGGTCACGATCGGACCCGGCGACGATCAGCTCTCCATGCGGGTCTGGGAACGTGGGGTGGGGGAGACGGAGTCGTGCGGCACCGGCGCGTGCGCGGCGGCCGCAGCGGCGCGCCGGTGGGGTCTTGTCGGTGACAAGGTCACGGTGCATCAGCACGGCGGTCCGCTCGAGGTCGAGTTCTCGGGCGAGTCGATGCTGCTCACGGGGCCGGCCGAGCACGTCTTTACCGCCGACGTGGGGCGCCCATGAGTCTGATTGAGCGTGAGCGGCGCGAGCGGATCGTGCTTGTCGGCGTTGCGATTCCCCCTGGCACGATCGAAGCTGCCGAGGACTCCCTCGACGAGCTCGCCGCCCTTGTCGACACCGCCGGTGCCGACGAGGCCGAGCGCGTCCTTCAGCGGCGCGACGCTCCCGATCCCGCCACCTTTGTCGGACGGGGCAAGGCGCAGGAGCTACGGGAAATCTCCGAGACCACCGACGCCGACACCGTCGTGTTCGACGACGAGCTGTCGCCGGCGCAGAGTCGCAATCTCGAAAAGATCCTGGGCCGCACCGCCATCGACCGCACCGCGGTGATCCTCGACATCTTCGCCCAGCACGCCCACACCCAGGAGGGCAAGGCCCAGGTGGAGCTGGCCCAGCTGCGCTACCGCCTGCCCCGCCTACGCGGTCGGGGCAAGGGATTGAGCCAGCAGGCCGGTGGCATCGGCACGAGGGGACCGGGA